>CAZXAI010000111.1:0-5476 GCA_964638265.1 uncultured Zetaproteobacteria bacterium | reverse complement strand
CCAGGGGCGCTCTCTGCTGCAAGCGGCATTCACCGTGAGCCGCACCTCCGGGTTTGTTGGTATAGCAGCATGCTTGCCATGATGCTGAATCGTTAGCGATTTTTTTTACCACAGAGGACACAGAGCAGGGCAAAATCTTTATATTTTGCTTTTCTCTGCCTTTCCTCTGTGTCCTCTGTGGTTCAGGACTTTCGTTTGCTTCCGACTATGCCGGCTTAACAGTCAGATTAACGAATTTACGTTTACCGAGCTTGATCAGGTACGGGCCGCCCGGTTTTAACCGGTAGTCTTTATCGGTGATTTTCTCGCCGTCGATGGACAGCGCATTCTGTTTGACCATGCGCATGGCCTCGCCGTTGGAGGCGGTTAAACCGGTCTGGCTCAGCGCACGGATAACCCACAACGACCCGTCTTCAGCAGCCAGCGTTGCTTCCGGCACATCATCGGGAATTTCCTTCTTGGCGAACTGTGCTTCAAAAGCAGCCCGGGCTTCAACACCCGACCCCGCACCGTGAAAACGCTCGACGATCATGGCGGCCAGTTGTTTCTTGGCCTCCATCGGATGTTTCACTTTGACCTCATCCAGATCCACATCGCTCAGCAGTTCGTAATATTTATACATCAGTTCATCAGACACGCTCATCAGCTTGCCGAACTGCTCTTTGGCCGGCTCCGCCACGCCGACATAATTATGCAGCGATTTGGACATCTTGTTGATCCCGTCGAGGCCTTCCAGCAGCGGCATGGTCAGAATTACCTGTTGGGCTTTGCCATAGGCGTCCTGCAACTGACGCCCCATCAGCAGATTGAATTTCTGGTCGTTGCCGCCCAGTTCCACATCGGCATCCAGCGCCACCGAATCATAGCCCTGCACCAGCGGATAGAGGAATTCGTGAATGGAAATCGACTGGCCGCCCTTGTAGCGTTTCTCGAAATCATCGCGCTCCAGCATGCGCGCCACCGTAGCCTTGCCGGCAATACGAATCAGGTCGGCAGCAGTCAGCTGCCCCAGCCATTCGGAATTAAAGCGCACTTCGGTCAGTTGCGGGTCGAGTATCTTGAATACCTGCTCTTTATAGGTTTCGGCATTGAGCAGCACTTCATCGTGGGTCAGCGGCGGACGTGTTTCGTTCTTGCCGGTCGGGTCGCCAATGGTGCCGGTGAAATCGCCAATCAGAAACACCACCTGATGGCCGCAATGCTGAAACTGGCGCAATTTTTCCAGCAACACGGTATGGCCCAGATGCAAATCCGGTGCCGTCGGATCAAAGCCCGCCTTGACGCGCAGCGGTCTGCCCTCTTTGGCCGCCTGTTTCAGTTTTGCTTCCAGGCTGCCGGCCGGTAAAATTTCCAGCGCGCCACGGCTCAGCAGAGCCATCTGTTCCTGAATGTTCATATTCACCCCGCTCACAATCAATGCGCGAATCATGGCAGCAGATTTACCACATCGCCACCGCAACAGTTAGCCCGTGATAAAGGCAGTGAATAATCGTGTGTTGCGCGGTTCAGGCAATATGAACAGGATGAGGCCTGTCAATGAAGTCGCAACCCGGGAGATAACCATGTCCGAAAACACCAATGAAGCTATTCATGAAACCCCTGCTGCGGAGCCATCCAAAGCACAGCCTAACGAACAATCCGGCGGGCAATCCGGACAACAGACCGGCGCGACATCATGCCGTCAATGCGGCAGTTGCTGCAAACCGCACACATCCCTCATCATTGCTGTGATTGCATTGCTTCTGGCTGGCTATGCCGTATTCACGGCATCCAAAAGTCATGACAACACAGCAATAGAAACGCACCTTGGCAATCTGGACAGCCAGATTGCCGGTATCAATGACCGCATGACCAGTCTCGATGAGGCGGTAAAAAGCAATCGCGAAAACCTGATCCAGACCAAGTTGAAAAAGGCGCTTCAAAACGTGCAGGAAATAGGCAATCTGGCTGGCGAGAACACCAAGGCGGCCATTCACGAAGTGGAAAACATGCTCAAAACACTGACCTCGATCAGCAGCCAACTGGCCACCCCGTCAGAAACAGAGCCAGCCGCCCCTGCAGGCACTGAACCGGCCACGGAATCCGCCTCCGAGCCTGCCACTGCACCGGATGCGACGCCCGCAGCCACCGCGCCTGCTAACAACACTGCACAGCCCGCGCCAGAGGCCAGCCCCGCACCAACAGCCCCGACCGAACCGGCTGCCAACCCCGCCGATAGCAGCGCAGCAACACCATCAGCCAGCCCGCCGGCAACAACGCCAACTGCGCCTGCCGAAACCCCGGCGGATAACCAGCCGACACCCGCTGCACCATCAGCCGATATAACAGCACCATCCGCACCGCAGGCCTTTTAAATCCCCATCCATGCAACCCACCGTTGCCGATGAGCGAGCAATGCGATATGGAATTGTGGGGCGCTATGAATCTGTCGGACTTATGAGAAATCTACTGCGTAGCAGGGGTAACGGCCCGGGCTAGAACTTCCGGAACTGACCGACCACTTCACCGTAGATATCGAGCGAGGTTTCCGGATAAATATTGGGATAATCCGCATTGGCCGGCTCCAGAAACGGGCCATCTGAGCCGGTGCGCAGATATTTGATGGTGAAATCGCCATCGACAATGGCAACAACAATTTTACCAAAATTCGGAGTAGTCTTGCGCTCGACAATCAGAAAATCGTTATCGTGAATACCGGCATCAATCATCGAATCGCCGCGCACTTCCACCAGCACGGTGGTCGAGGGGTGTTCAACCAGATATTCATCAATGCTAATAGCATCGCCCAGCGCCTCGGTAGCCGGGCTGGCAAAGCCGGCTGGCGCGCGTCCCACATGCGGACGGGCAAAAAACATATTGGCCGGCGACAAACGCCCGCCCGGCCCCTTGCGGATATAACCGGCAAAAATCATGCGGTCAATAAATTTGACCGCCCCCTGTTTGCTCACGCCAACCAGCGCTGCAATCTCCGCATAAGAGGGCAACAGACGATGCAGGGCATAATAATCCTGCAATCGGCCGAGATAAAAAGGGTCTTTATTTACCATGGCTGCAGTATGGTGTACGATCGTATACCATGCAAGCAAAATTCATCTGTAAGACTACTGTCTCACTGACAGACCAAGCCGGATGCCAGCATTGCAATTAAACGTATGAAAAAACACCTGCGCACAGCCCGCCAGCCGGCAGTGGTGCGCACTGCCCTGCGTTTTGCGCTGGTAGTCGGGCCGATTCTGGTATTCATCAACCATGGCGATGCCATTCTGGCCGGCAGCATGGACACAACCGCATGGTTAAAGAGCGCCCTGACCATGGTGGTACCCTACACCGTATCAACGCTCTCCAGCATCAGCGCCTATCACTCCTGCCGCAATGGCAAGGATACAGACGCCCGCTGAAGCATCGAGGACGCCGCAGGCGATAACAATCAACACCTTTCACTGCTCGCGCTGTTATCCGGTCTAACGTTGCAGTGAAATACCTTTACAGGATATACCTGGAAAGATCCTCATCTTCGCAGATTTCACCCAGTTGATCGCGCACATATGCAGCATTCACATGCACTGTTTCGCCGCTTCGGTCGGAGGCTTCAAAGCTGATATCCTCCAGCACCCGCTCCAGCAGGGTGTGCAGGCGGCGCGCGCCGATGTTTTCGGTTTTCTCGTTGACCAGCACGGCGATGCGAGCCAGCTCCGAGATGCCATCCTCGCCAAATTCAATGCGGACATTCTCGGCATCCAGCAGCGCCATATACTGGCGTGTTAATGACGATTCCGGCTCAACCAGAATACGGCGAAACTCGGATTCACCGAGCGCGGTCAGATTCACCCGAATCGGGAAACGCCCCTGCAATTCCGGAATCAGATCGGACGGCTTGGCCAGGTGAAATGCGCCGGAGGCGATAAACAGGATATGGTCGGTTTTGATATGGCCGTAGCGCGTATTGACGGTCGTACCTTCCACCAGCGGCAATAAATCGCGCTGCACGCCTTCGCGGGATACTTCACCGCCGGATGCTGCGCCGCTGCGATGGGTGATTTTGTCCATCTCATCGAGAAAGACGATGCCGTCATTTTCGGCCCGCCTGATCGCCTCTTCCTTGATGGCGTCCTGATCGAGCATGTGGTCGGCTTCCTGCTGCTGAATAGTTTTCAGCGCATCGGACACACTCATACGTTTTTTCGTTTTCTGCTTGTTCATGATATTGCCGAGCATATCCTGCAGGTCGATTGCATCAGCGCCCTGACCGCTGAACATCTGCAGCATAGGCACGCCCTGCTGCGGCTCTACATCGATCTCCACCTGACGTTTGTCCAACTCGCCCAGGCGCAGTTTATGGCGCATTTTTTCACGCGATTCGTTCGAGACGGCGCTGGCATCGCTGTTGTGCGGGCCGCTGGGCGCGACCGGGTGCGGAATCAGAATATCGAGCAATTTATCTTCAGCCACTTTTTCAGCCTTGGTTTGCACCCGGGCCAGATGCTCTTCGCGCACGATTTTGATGGCTGTATCAACCAGGTCGCGAATGATCGTCTCGACATCGCGTCCGACATAACCGACTTCGGTGAACTTGGTCGCTTCGATTTTAATGAACGGCGCATTGGCCAGTCGGGCCAGTCGGCGCGCGATTTCTGTTTTACCGACGCCGGTGGGGCCGATCATCAGGATATTTTTCGGTGTGATTTCCTCGCGCATGGGCGATGCCACCTGCTGACGCCGCCAGCGATTGCGCAGGGCAATGGCGACAGCGCGTTTGGCATCGTCCTGACCGACGATGTAGCGATCCAGTTCTGAAATGATTTCACGTGGTGTCATGGTCTGGCTCACGATGATGACTCCTTGGGGATGGTTTCAATGGTGATATTGGTATTGGTGTAAATGCAGATATTGGCGGCAATGAGCATGGCTTCGCGGGTGGCATCTGCGGCGCTTAAATCGCTGTGCTTGAGCAGGGCTGTGGCCGCCGCCTTGGCATAACCGGCACCGGAACCGATGGATGCGACGCCGTCGTCCGGCTCCAGCACATCGCCGTTGCCGGAAATCAGCAGGGTATTGTCTTTATCCGCCACAATCATCATCGCTTCAAGCTGGCGCAGGTATTTATCGGTGCGCCAGTCCTTGGCCAGCGCCACGGCGGCTCGCAATAAACTGCCGCCATGTTCATCGAGCTTGGCTTCAAAGCGTTCGAACAGATTCATCGCATCGGCGGTAGATCCGGCAAAACCGGTCAGAATAGCGCCGTCGCGAATGGTGCGCACCTTGCGACCGCCGTGTTTGACGACTGTATCGCCGAGCGTCACCTGCCCGTCGCCGCCAATGGCGACTGCGCCATTTTTACGAACGCAGCATATTGTGGTTCCTAGCATGGTTATTTTACTCATGGCGCACCTCGCATCGGGATGAATCCAGCAGAAACTGAAGGCCGGCGAGTCTATCTGTGAATCTATTGCTCGTCAGTATCCATAACAGGCGCAAA
>CAZXAI010000110.1:0-5497 GCA_964638265.1 uncultured Zetaproteobacteria bacterium | reverse complement strand
TATCGCACTCCGATCCATATCGTATGCCTGTTACCGGCCTGATTTTTATGGGCGCGCACGCGCCGCTGCTCGACATCGAATCCGATTTTCATCATGCGCTGGGTAAAACGCTCGTCCGGAAAGGCTGACCAGACGGTCAGCACGCCGCCGGGCTTGAGAGCGGTATATGCGTTATTCAGTCCGCGCAGGCCGTAGAGCGAATCATTGCCATCGCGGGTAAAGGCGTCCGGGCCGTTATCGACATCCAGCATAATGGCATCGAAGTCGTTTTTGTGTTCCTGCATGAGCTGGCCGACATCCTGTTCCAGCACAGTCACGCGTTCATCATCCAGCGGGTTTCCGGTCAGAATCCCCAGGTATTCCCGATTCCATCGTACCACTGCCGGCATCAGTTCGGACACGGTGATGCGTGCATCCGGGCCGGAGTGGGCAAGCGCCGCCGCCAGCGTAAAGCCCATGCCGAGGCCGCCGACCAGTAAATGCGGGCATTTCCTGCCGGCGACAGGCGTACAGGCCAGTTCGGCCAGCATATCTTCCGAGTGATGCTGGCGGCTGTTCATCAGGTCACCGGCGTTATCGACGCGAATCGAAAAATCCACGCCGCGCTGGTACAGGCGCAGGGTGGCGCCGTGTTCGGTGGCTGTGTCGATCAGTCTGAATGGAATCATGGGTTATAAACGTCCTTCCTGGCGCAAGCGGCGGATGACCATGCGGTGATATAAAAATGCAAGCAGCGGGCGAATAAGCGGCAAGCCGATCAGCCATGCTACGGCACGCAAACGTGGCACGCGCTGCATAAGCAGAATATAGGCGTCGATTTCCGATACAATACGTCCCTGTTTGTCCTGAACATGTAACTCGGTCAGGGCCAGGCGCGGGTCAATGCCGAGTTCGCGCAGGTCGTCATCGCGATCGGTAATATCCACCCAGCAGACATCGCTGCCATATTCGCCGGCCATCTGTTCGTAGTTGTGGCGATCCTGGACGCATTTCGGGCATGAAGCGTCATAATATACGGTGATGTGGTTTGAACTGTCGCTCATCTCAGCTGGGAGGTTGAACCGTTGACGCTGTTTGTGCAACCGCGCGGCTGTATCATTCCCCGGCTTTTTATGACCAACAGGGCAGGATTTATGATAGAATCCTGCACCCGGCCTGGAGGTGATGACTGTGCGTATCGGCGTTCCTGTGGAAATCAAAAATCATGAGCATCGGGTGGCGATCACGCCGCAGGGTGTTCGGACACTGGTTGCAGATGGTCATGATGTGATGGTGCAGACGCAGGCCGGAGAGGGCAGCGGTTTTTCCGATGCCGATTACATTGCAGCAGGCGGGCGCATTGCACCGGCGGCTGAAGATGCATGGGCCTGTGAACTGGTGGTCAAGGTCAAGGAACCGGTGGGTGGCGAATATGATTTCCTGCGCCCGGGTTTGATTCTGTTTACCTTCCTGCATCTGGCTGCTGCACCGGAACTGGCGCGCGTACTGATGGATAGAAAGGTCTGCGCACTGGGCTATGAAACGGTGCAGCTGGCCAACGGGACGCTGCCTGTTCTGGCCGGCATGTCGCAGGTGGCGGGCAGGGTGGCGGCGCAACTGGCCGTGCGTTTTTTGCAAAAGGAGAATGGCACGCCGTTTGCCGGTAAAGGCCGCTTGCCAGCCGGCGTGGCGGGCAGCGCGCCGGCCAATGTGTTGATCTTCGGCGCCGGCAATGTCGGCCTGAATGCTGCCGATGCACTGGCCGGGCTGGGCGCAACCGTGCTGTTGCTGGAAGCCAGCGCCAAGCGGATTGCATCCATTCAGCCATCATTGCATAATCATATTACGGCCATGCACTTTTCAGCCGAACGCGTGCGCGAACTGTTGCCCGATTGTGATATTCTGATTGGCGCGGCGCTGATTCCGGGTGCACATGCGCCCGGCTTGTTACAGCGCGGTGATTTGCGCCGCATGCAGCCGGGCAGCGTATTTGTCGATGTATCGATTGATCAGGGCGGCATCTGTGAAACCAGTCGCCCGACCACGTATGATGAGCCGGCGTATGTGGCGGAGGGGGTGATACATTGCTGTCTGCCCAATCTGCCGGGCGCGGTGCCGCTGACCAGTACGGTGGCCTTGACGGCTGCGAGCCTGCCCTATATTCGCCTGATTGCGAATCATGGTGTCAATAAGGCAGCGCAATTGAATCCGGCTCTGTCGCACGGTGTTAATATCCAGGATGGCAGGGTGGTGCATGCCGGCGTGGCTGAATCGCTGGGTTTCAACTGATCTGATGGATGTCAGAGGTGCTCTTTCACCAGGGCGGTGATTTTATTGAGAATGGCGAGCAGGCCGGAGGGTACGCTGTTCTGGCACAGCAGCGATGTATAAATAACCGATTCACCAGCAGCGGTTTCATGCGTAATCAGAATGCGGCCTTTTTTCAGGATGACGCCGTTGCAGATCGGCTCGCCAAAGCCGCCGCACAGCGCCATGCGGCGGGTGGTTTCCATGACCATGGGCGAATACAGGGCAAACTCCTCGCCTTCCGGCGTATCGCCCACCTGAAACAGCAGTTCGCCTTCGCCATTGATGATAATGATGCAAACCATGTTATTCGCTTGTCTGATGTGTTCGAGTTGATCCGTAATAGAAATAACAGGCCTCCCGCAATAATCGTCAGTCTTTCCATGCGTAGCTGAAAGTATCGTTGTTGGCGGGCGTAATTTCAAGCGCAACGCGGCTCAGGGCGTGATGGACGTGGTTTTATATTGCTGAAGCGGCGCCGGCACATACCAGTGTTCGCTGTTGTAACCGATGCCGGCAGGGGCCGGTTTGACGCCGTGAATGCGTTTGTGCATGACCGGCAGCGAGTAGGGCGCGAACAGGAATACCATCGGTACGTCCTTGTAGATTTCCGTCTGCATGATGTCGTATTGCTGTTTGCGGAACTGGCGATCAAAGCTGCGGCGGGCGACTACCAGCGCGGCATCCACCTTGGCGTTTTTGTATGAGAGAAAATTAAACTGGCGCGCTCCGGTCTGGGATGAATGCCAGATGGTGAACTGATCCGGATCGGGCGACAGCGACCAGCCCAGAATCACCGCATCGAACTGACGTTTGTTAATAAAATTCTCGATAAAGGCCGACCATTCCACCAGCCGGATGCGGACATCGATACCGATTTTCCTGAGCCGGTGCTGTATAATGGTGGCGGCGTCGGCGCGTTGTTTGTTGCCGTTATTGGTCAGGATGGTGAATGACAGGGCTTTGCCGTTTTTATCAAATACGCCGTCGCCATTGGAGTCAGACCAGCCGGCTGCGGCGAGTAGCGCTTTTGATTTTTCCGGATCGTAGGGGCGCGGTTTGAGTTTTTTGTTGACCCAGAAAGTGCCGGGCTTGTACGGGCTGGCAATGGTTTCACCCAGCCCCAGCTGGACGCCGTCGAGGATCTCCTGGCGGTTGATGGCATAGGCAATGGCTTCGCGTACGCGGATATCGTCAAATGGTTTGCGTTTGAGGTTAAAGCCGAGATAGGTGTAGACAAAATCGAGATATTTATAGCGATTGTAGTGGGCTTTCAGCAAGGGTTTGGTATCGAACAGGCGTGTATATTGCACCGGTGTCAGGCCGACTGAATCCAGCCTGCCGGCCGATAGTTCGAGAAACTGGGTGGCGCGGTCGGGGATAATGCGGGTCAAGCGCTCGTTAATCCACACAGGGCCGTCAAAATAATGCGGGTTGGCTTTCATCAGGATGGATTGCTGCGATTGCCAGTCGGCCAGCTGATAGGGGCCGATGCTGGCTTTGGGGTGGCGCGATAAGTCGGTGTGCATGATATCGACGCCGGCGAATACATGTTCGGGCAGAATGGCCAGCGATGACCATGACGCCAGAGCCGGTGAAAACGGTTCGCGATAGTGAACGATAAAGGTGAGCGGGTCGGGCGCTTCAAAGCCGGAAACCAGCGCATAATCGGCTTTATAGGCGCTCTGGGTGTGTTTATCCTGGATTAACTTGAGCGTAAATGCGCAGTCTGCCGATGTGAAGGCTTTGCCATCGGTCCATGTCAGATTGGGGCGTAAATGGAAGGTGATGGTTTTATTATCCGCTGCAATCTGCCATGACTCGGCCAGCTGGCCGGTCAGATCCAGGTTTTTATCGTATTTGAGTAGCGGTAGATATAATTGTCCGGCAATGGCGTGGCTGGATGCATCGCCGGCAATCATCGGAATCAGATTGGTGGCATCGCCGATACTGGCATCGACCAGCCGGTCACCACGGGCCGGAATATCCGCAACTGCCGGGCTGGCAGCGATGGTTTGCGCCGAGCTCTGACCTGTATCGGAACAGCCCGCCAGCAGCGCTGACAATATGAAAGAGAATATCAGGATGGGGGGGGCGTATGTGGTCAGCTTGGACGTGCTCTGGCGTAGACCCATAATGTGTCTCCGGCGCGAATCATGCGTTTCATCGATATTCTGTTGGCGCGGGCTATGGCTTTGGGGGTGGTGCCAAAGCGATGGGCGATACGCCATAACGAATCGCCGGAACGCACCCGGTAACGAATTCGGCGGTTGCTTGGAATGAGCGGATTGATGCTGGCGCTGGCTCGGCTCAGGTGGTTGGCGGGCACTTTCAGCATTTGCCCGGTATGCAGATATTTCCCGATACGTTTGTTCAGGTATTTCAATGTTGCGACGCTGGTGCGGTTCTTTCTGGCGATGCTCCACAGGCTGTCGCCTTTGCGTACGTGGATGGTGGCAAATTTAGGCCCGGCCAGAGCCAGCTTGGAGCGAATCGTGTTATAGCGGCTTTCGGGCACATGAATCGTAACCGTCTGATGCAGGTACTGGGCCCTGTTCAGGCATGGATTAAAGCGGAAAATATCGTTTTCAGGCATGCCGCTGATTTGCGCCAGCAGGTGAATATCGACCGGTGCACTCAGCGCCAGCGCGCGTGTCTTGTACGGTTCGGGGAAACTGAAACTATGATCATTCAGCAGCGCAATCAGGCCGATAATATTTTGAACATAGCGGCGGGTTGGCGCACTAATTGGCATACGATCCAGACCATCGGCTTGTGTCCATGCATGCTTCTGCAAGCGTCGGGCCAGTGCGTTGGGGCCGATATTGTAAGCAGCGATAGCCAGCGGCCAGCTGTTAAAGCGCTGATGCAGTTGTTGCAGGTAATTCACTGCACCCGATGTGGATTGAGCGATATCTCTTCGACCATTAATATGCCTGCCCGAGCGGATGCCCAGGCTGCGTGCGGTGGCCGGCATCAACTGCCACAGGCCGACTGCGCCGGTATGGGACAGCGCATAAGGATTGTAGGTGGATTCGACGACGGGAATGACCTGCAGGGATGCCGGCGCATGCATATTCCCGAGCGTTTCCAGCAGCCGGCTGCGCACAAAACGGGAACGCTGCTCGATGGTTTTCCAGCTGCGCCGGTAATTGATTCGCGCCAATCGTTTGGCGTTGTGGATATCTGTTGCAGAAATGCCTGCGAGCAG
>CAZXAI010000109.1:1599-5533 GCA_964638265.1 uncultured Zetaproteobacteria bacterium | reverse complement strand
TTGATCTTGGCGACGGCATCTTTTTTCTTGCGACTGTTATGCGTTTCAGCGTATAGCGGGTATAATTCACGCTCCAGTTGCAATACCGCCAGGCGCATCTGGGCGCGCTCGGCAGGAGAACCCGGTTTCAACGGTGGATGCGGATAACGCTCATCGAGATATTCATTGACCACAGCGGATTCGAAAAAGACGATATCCCGATCAATCACGGTTGGCAGTTTACCATAGGGGTTGATTTTGAGGAAATCTGCCGGGAGGTTGTCTGCTTCCAGTTCAACCGTATCAACCGGCAACTCTTTTTCAGACAGTACGATCCGGGTACGATGCGAATTCGGACAATGCGGATCGGAATATAATTTAACCATTGAAACCTCCAAAAAGAAAAGCAGGCTATCTCAATACCCAGCCTGCCAAAACGGTGGCGCAGTATAGCGCCACTATCAAAAAAATAAAGCTTTTTGTATTTTCTCTTTTAATTCCAATGAGTTATATTATTTTTCCATCTGGAGATACTGGATGGCTCTTTGCACCGATTGCGGCAGTGCTGTTGCATGAGCCAGGTGTGCGCTGATTGCAGCAGCCAGCCTGCAGCCAGTGCCGTGACTCCGGTCGCGATTCCACGATGCTCTGGCATGGGTAAACGCGTGCGATATCCCCTGAGCATCACACATAAAATCGGTGAGCATATCACCCTCGCCATGCCCGCCTGTCAGCAGCACGGCGCATTCAAAGCTGTCGGCCATCGCCTGCGCCGTCAGGCCGGAACGTTCGCAAGCCGCCCCCATCAGGGCATCGGCTTCATCGAAATTGGGTGTAATCAACGTCGCCAATGGAAACAGTGCCTGCACCAGCGTATCGATAGCGCCTGCATCGAGCAATGGCCTGCCGCTGCTGGATACCAGCACCGGATCAATCACCAGCGCACCCCGGTGCAGCCGGGATAACAGGCCGGAAATCAGGGCGATGTGTTCGGCATCGAGCAACATGCCGGTCTTGACGACGGCGACATCATAATAATCAAACACAGCATGAATTTCCGCATCCAGCTGGGCCAGTGATACCGGCTCAATGCGGGTAACGGCCAATGGGTTCTGAGCCGTCAATGCTGTGATCGCCGAACAACCGTGTACGCCCAGCGCTTCAAAGACGCGCAAATCCGCCTGCACCCCGGCTCCGCCACAGGAATCGGAACCACCGATCGCCAGACAAACAGGACGATCTGTAACCGAAGCGCTCATGCTCTGCTCCAGAGTTCAATCAGCCGCGCAGCGCGCGCCGCTATATCGTCGGCTGCAAACAGACCTGAAATCACTGCTGCACAATCCGCACCTGCGGCTTTCACCTGAGCTATATTATCCACTGTAATGCCGCCAATGGCGCAGAGATTGGCATCGGGGAACATCTGACGCGCCTTGGCCAGGCGATGGACGCCGATCTCCGGCACTTCCGGCTTGGAATGTGTGGCCCATACCGCCCCAAACGACACATAATCCGCCCCGTCTTTTAACGCCGACCGGGCAAAAGCCGCATCCGCCCGGCAGGTCACACCAATGAGAAAATCATCGCCCACGTCATTTCTGAGCTGAATCAGATTGGGCGTATCGTCACGTCCCAGATGCACGCCATCGGCATCCGCATCACGCGCCAGTGCAACCGAATCGTTGATAATCAAACAGGCGCCATAATCGTGTGTCATAGCACGCAACGCTTTGGCACGTTTTATTTGCCGTTTATACCCCTGTTTTTTATCGCGCAATTGCACAATCCGAACGCCGCCTTTTAGCGCCGCCTCGGCGTTTGCCAGCAACTCACCGGTGTCGAGATCAGCGGGGAGAATGGCATAAATGCCAGTCAGCCGATTATCTGCAGGCAATCGATCAACCATCAATCAATTTCAGCAGATCGGTGAAATCAGGCAACGACACCACCCGATCCGCATATTCCGGCGGCACATCCTGATAACCGTGCTCGGCAAAAGCGACCGTATGGCAGCCGGCATTGAAACCGGCTTCGACATCAAAACGGGTATCCCCCACCATCACCGTATCGGCTGCATCCACGCCCATGGCCTTACAGCACTGCCACAACATATCCGGCGCCGGCTTCTTGGCGAAACCATCTTCAGGCGATAATGCCAGAGTCAGGTATGGAGTAAGACCCAGCGCATCGAGCACTTTAATCCGCGCCTTGGCCGGCTTGGCCGTGACGCATGAAACAGGAATGCCTTTCTCCTTCAGCGTATCAAGCACTGTCATCACGCCGGGGAAGGGCTTGCCGAAATCAGCCGGATGCTGCTCATAAATATCAGCAAAGGCATGGTATAGCGCCATGGTTTCCTCATGCTCCATGGGCAGGCCGAGCACATTGGAGGCCAGCTTGTGCGCCCCGCCGCCGACATGCGGCTGCGTCTCTTCCAGAGACAAACGCAGTTCATAACCGAGCGATTCCAGCGCCCGATTGGCATTGGCCTGAATATCCGGCAAGGCATCGACCAGCGTGCCGTCCAGGTCAAAAATAAATGCTTTAGGATTACTCATACTTCCCCCTTATATCATGGATGGATGTGTGAATTTCCCTGAGCACATCCACATCCTCTTCCGTATCCGAACGGGCCTGCAGAAGCCCGGTAATCATAGACATATTCTCCGCCCCGGCCAATTGACCCAAAGCCCATGCCGCATGAGCGCGAATCAACGGCTCATCATCATCCAGCACGGCAAGCAGATCATCGACAAAACCGTCATGGCCGGAGTTGCCCATGGCGATACAGACATTGCGCAACAGGCCGCGCCGTTTTGTTCTGCGCACCGGCGATTTGCGAAAGCGCTGACGAAACCCGTCATCATCCAGATGCAGCAGGCTAGCAAGATCGGGCAGGCAATTCTCCCCCCTCGGTCTAAGGAGATCCGTCTCAGCGTCGGTGCGGGCGGCATGGCTGTTCCACGGGCAGACCAGCTGACAGTCGTCACAGCCGTAAATCCGGTTGCCCATCAGCGGCCGCAAATGGGGTGGAATGAAACCGTCGAATTCAATGGTCAGATAGGAAATACACAGGCGCGCATCGACCACATAGGGCGCTACAATGGCTTTGGTCGGACAGATATCCATACAGGCCGAACATGTGCCGCAATGATTTGCCGCCGCCTCGTCCGGCTCGATTGCCGCCGTGGTAAAAATCTCCCCGAGCAGAAACCACGAACCCAGATCGCGGTGAATGGTCAGCGAATGTTTGCCCTGCCAGCCCAGGCCGGCCGATTCGGCCAGCGCATGCTCCAGCACCGGCGCGGTATCGACATACACGCGCTGATCATGCGCACCCAGCAGGGCATCCAGCTCACGCGCCAGCGCCTTGAGCCGTTTTTTCATCACCTCATGGTAATCGTCGCCATGCGCATAGGCTGCAATCACGCCGCCCCCCTGTTCAGCGCCAGCCTCGTCCAGCCCATACACCGGCGGCGTATATGGCATGGCCACGCTGATAACCGAGCGCACCCCGGCCAGCATGGACTCGGGCGCAAGACGCCGCTGCATACGCATATCTTCCGCCATCCAGCTCATATTGGCCTGCATGCCTGCGTTCACCCAGTCCTGCAGGGCGCGACCATGCAAGCCGGAGATGTGCGGCTGCGTCACCATGCAGCGGGCAAAACCCAGCCTGCGCGCCATGTCCTGAATGTGTGATTTCATCGTACCGGAAATGGCAGCGACACCGTCGGGCTGGATTGACCCGATACTATTCAAAATAGCTGTCAGCCTGTTGTTGGGCATCATCCATGGCGTGCTGGGCGCGCGCGATCGCCGCATCCATATCCTCATCAGCATCGACGCTTACAGCTTCGCCGAACACAAACACGCCGCGCGTAAACGGTTGCGGAATATAAAAACGATCCCATGAATTGATGCGCCAGTAGCGTTTGGTGGCATAGCAGACCGG
>CAZXAI010000109.1:0-1499 GCA_964638265.1 uncultured Zetaproteobacteria bacterium | reverse complement strand
CCCATCTGCACAATATGTCCGTCATCGAGCACCACAATGCGATCAGCATGGCGAATGGTGGACAGCCGGTGGGCAATCACAATCACCGTACGCCCCTGCATCAGCCGGTCAATCGCCCGCTGCACCAGGCGTTCGGATTCGGTATCCAGGGCGCTGGTCGCTTCATCCAGAATCAGGATCGGCGCATCTTTTAACAACGCCCTGGCCATGGACAAACGCTGGCGCTGACCGCCGGAGAGAATGACGCCGCGCTCGCCAATCAGCGTTTCATAACCCTGCGGCAGTTTTTCGATAAACTCATGCGCATTGGCGGCTCTGGCGACGGCCTCCACCTGTTGCCGGTCAATCGTTTCATGACCATAGGCGATATTACTCAGCACCGTATCGTTGAACAGGATAATTTCCTGCGTCACCAGCGCAATCTGGGCGCGCAGGGATGCCTGCGTCACATCGCGCACATCGATATCATCAATGCTCAATCGACCGGCTGTAACATCCATAAAGCGTGGCACCAGATTCACCAGCGATGTCTTGCCTGCCCCGCTGCGACCGACCAGCGCCACCACCTCGCCGGCCGCCACTGAAAAGCTGATATCCTCCAGTACGGCCTTATCCGTACCCGAATAGATTAAACCCACATGTTCAAAGCGGATTGCATTGGAGAACGGCGGCAGGATGCGCGCCTGTTCAGCGTCGTGCACTTCAATCGGCTCATCGAGCAATTCAAAAATACGCTGGCTGGCCGCCAGCCCCTGCTGGATATCATTATTGGCGCGCGACAAGCGCTTGACCGGTTCATAGAGCATAATCACCGCAGCCAGAAACGATACCAGCGTACCGGCTGTCGTCTCACCCGAAGCCACGCGAATGCCGCCGTACAACAGCACGCCGGCAATACCGAAACCGGCCAGCAATTCCATAATCGGAAATGACAGCGCATTGACCTTGAACACCTTGAGCTGATGCTCAAAAAAATCGCCGGTCAATTTGCGGAAGCGGCTCTGTTCATATGCTTCCATGCCGAAGGCCTTGACCACCCGGATACCACCCACCGTTTCTTCCAGCAGGCTGGTCAAGTCGCCCATGGCAGCCTGCCCGTCCAGGGTGGCATGCCGCATATTACGACCAAAGCGGGCAATCGGATAAATCACGGCCGGAAACACCAGCATGGTAATCAGAGCCAGCATCCAGTCCTGCACAAACACCACTCCGACCAGAAATACGATGGAAATCGCATCGCGCATGAGTGCGGTCACAGCTGTACTGACCGCCGCCTGCACCAGCGTCACATCGTACGATAATCGCGCCAGCAATTCGCCGGTTTTACGATGCGCAAAAAAGGCCAGCGATTGTGATGTCAACCGCTGGTACAACAGATTACGCAGATCAAAAATCACCTTCTGGCCAATATAGCCCATGGTATACGCCTGACCGAAATAGGCCGCTCCCTTGATCACATAGAGGACAATAATCAGAGCCGGAATAATATAAATCAGCTG
>CAZXAI010000108.1:0-5555 GCA_964638265.1 uncultured Zetaproteobacteria bacterium | reverse complement strand
TGGTGCCAATGTTAACGTGCGGTTTGGTGCGCTCGTATTTTTCCTTTGCCATGATTTACTCCTTACTAACCTTTCACTGCCGCGATGATTTCCAGCGCGATATTCTTTGGCACTTCTTCATAATGTTTAAACTGCATGGTGTATGTGGCGCGCCCCTGTGACATCGAACGCACATTGGTGGAATAGCCGAACATCTCGGACAGCGGCACTTCCGCATCCACCACCTTGACGCCGGAACGATCCGCCATGCCCAGCACGCGGCCACGACGACGATTCAAATCACCCACGATATCGCCCATATAATCTTCTGGCGTCACCACTTCGACTTCCATCATCGGCTCCAGAATCACCGGCTTGGCTTCCAGACAGCCTTTACGGAAGCCCATGGAGCCGGCCACTTTAAATGCCATTTCATTGGAATCCACGTCATGGTAAGAGCCGTCCACCACGGTAGCCCTGATATCCACCATCGGATAACCGGCCAGCACGCCATTGGCCATCGCCTCTTCACAGCCCTTGCCAACTGCTGGAATATATTCACGCGGAATGGAACCGCCGGTAATCTGATCAACAAACTCAAAGCCGGCACCGGCTTCGAGCGGTTCGATTTCCAGCCAGCAATGACCATACTGACCGCGACCACCGGACTGACGCACAAACTTGCCTTCTGCCTTGGTTTTGGCGCGAATGGTTTCGCGATAGGCCACCTGCGGTTTGCCGACATTGGCATCAACATTGAATTCGCGACGCATGCGATCCACCAGGATTTCCAGATGCAGCTCACCCATGCCGGAAATAATAGTCTGACCGGTTTCATCATCGGTACGCACGCGGAATGAAGGATCTTCAGCCGCCAGACGACCGAGCGCTACGCCCATCTTTTCCTGATCCGCCTTGGTCTTGGGTTCAATGGCCACCGAAATCACCGGCTCAGGGAACTCCATACGTTCCAGAATGATCGGTTCATCGATAGAGCACAGCGTATCACCGGTGGTGGTGCCTTTCAGACCCACTGCCGCCGCGATATCACCGGCACGCACTTCCTTGATCTCGGAACGCTCATTAGCATGCATCTGCAGGATACGACCCAGGCGCTCTTTTCGCTTGCCCTTGGTTGAATTAATCACATAAGAACCGGCTTCAGCGACGCCGGAATACACACGGAAAAACGTCAGCGTACCGACAAACGGATCGGTCATCACTTTAAACGCCAGGGCTGAAAACGGCTCATCATCGGAGGAGTGACGCTCATCCTCGACTTCGGTATCCGGGTGCACGCCTTTAATGGCAGGCACATCAATCGGCGCCGGCATATAATCGACCACGGCATCGAGCAGTGTCTGTACGCCCTTGTTTTTAAAGGCGGTACCGGCCAGCACAGGGATCACGGAAATATCCAGTACGGATTTGCGAATGCAGGCTTTCAGCGCATCCTGATCGATTTCCTCACCTTCCAGGTAGGCCATCATCAGCTCTTCATCGTTGACCAGCACGGCATCGAGCAACAGCTCGCGACGCTGTTCAGCGATTTCCTGCAAATCGTCGGGAATATCGATGACATCATACATCGCACCCATGGCTTCATCTTTCCAGACGATGGCCTTCATGGATACCAGATCCACCACGCCCTGGAAATCTTCTTCAGCACCAATCGGGATATTCAGAGCCACAGCATTATGACCGAGACGCTCGCGAATTTCATCCACCACGTTGAAGAAATCAGCGCCGGTGCGATCCATTTTATTCACAAAGGCAATACGGGGCACATGATAACGATCAGCCTGACGCCATACCGTTTCAGACTGCGGCTGCACGCCGCCCACTGCACAGAACACACCCACAGCGCCGTCGAGCACGCGCAGAGAGCGTTCCACTTCAATGGTGAAATCCACATGGCCGGGGGTGTCGATGATATTAATCTGATGGTCATCCCAGCTGCAGGTGGTAGCAGCGGAGGTGATCGTGATGCCACGCTCCTGTTCCTGCTCCATCCAGTCCATGGTGGCTGCGCCGTCATGCACTTCACCGATCTTGTGACTGACGCCCGTATAGAACAGGACGCGTTCTGTCGTTGTTGTTTTACCAGCGTCAATATGAGCCATAATGCCGATATTGCGCACACGTTCTAACGGTGTCTTACGAGCCACGTCGCTACTCCTTGAGTCCATCAAATTATAAAAGAACTATCTCTTTTACGGTTTAACTATTGATCTGTTCTATTTACCTGCTCAAACTACCGGCGTCACAGCGACGCCATCAAACACTTACCAGCGGAAGTGCGAGAATGCCTTGTTGGCTTCCGCCATGCGATGCGTTTCATCGCGCTTCTTATACGCGCCGCCTCGCTCACTGACCGCATCCGCCATTTCATTACCGAGCCGTTCCGCCATGGTATGCTCTGAACGCTTGCGTGAAAACTCTACCAGCCAGCGCACGGCCAGCGACTGCTGACGACGATCCGACACTTCAATCGGCACCTGATAGGTAGCGCCACCCACACGGCGGGATTTCACTTCCACCTGCGGACGCACTGCCTCGAGTGCATTATGTAATACTGCCAGCGGCTCTACGCCGGACTTCTGTGATGCAATATCCATGGCATCATAGACAATGGCTTCAGCAATATTCTTTTTACCGGCAAGCATGACCTTGTTCACAACGGTAGACACTTTTGTGTCGCCAAACTTGGCATCCGGAACTATCGGACGGCGGCTAACGGGACCTTTACGTGGCATATCAAATTCCTCTTACTTATCTTACTTCGGACGCTTGGCGCCATACTTGGAGCGAGCCTGCTTACGACCTTCAACACCCGTCGTATCCAGCACGCCGCGCAGAATATGGTAACGCACACCCGGCAAATCCTTCACACGGCCACCGCGAATCAGCACCACGGAATGTTCCTGCAATTTATGCCCCTCGCCCGGAATGTAGGCAGTCACTTCCATGCCATTGGTCAAACGCACACGCGCTACTTTACGCAAAGCCGAGTTCGGCTTCTTCGGGGTCGTAGTATATACACGCGTACATACGCCGCGACGCTGCGGGCAAGCCTGCAAAGCAGGGACTTTATTGATTTTGCGCTTGTCCTTGCGCGGCTTGCGAATCAACTGATTGACTGTTGGCATTGTTACCTCATCTCCAAACGTTCACTGCGCAGAAATGCCCCGGATAAAAAGAGCCCCCTGCGAAGGGTCGCGAACCATAGTGTCGGCTTATAAGGCTGTCAACAGCTTTTGAACACGTCGGTGAAATGCAGGCAGTTGTGCGGATAATAATACGCCCGGATCCACATTGGCCTGAAAAATGCTACACTCCCGCATCATGCAGGAGACTCATACCCATTCAGATGCCGACAAGGATCAGCTGCGGATATTGCCGCGCCTGGCGCTGCTCTACCTGCCGGTTGCTGCAGCGATTCTGCTGTTTGCGTTTTATCTGGATCATTACCAAAGCACCAACAGGCAGTTTACCGTCATACAACAGGAGCAACTGCATTTATCGCAACAGGCGCAAATCATTCATCAGACATTTGATGGCATTATTGCCGACCTGGCCATTCTGTCCAAACACAATGATTTCCAGCACATTTCCAGCGCCCGCCCGGATCCGCAGGAGCCACACATTCAGGATCTGGCCGGTGAGTTCAAACAGTTTCATATTTATAAGCCACACTATGATGATGTCAGCTTCCTGGATGCCAGCGGCATGGAAGTGATTCGCACCAATAGCATCAATGGTAATATTGTCCTTGCCGACAAAGACAGCCTGCAGCAGGAACGCACACGCCCCTATTTTATCCATGCCATGCAGATGGGGCCAAGAGAAGTCTATATTTCCCCGGTTCGCCTCCAGCTGGAGCATGGCAGCATCCAACAACCATTTCAGCCGACCATCCGCTTTTCCATGCCGCTGTTTAACCGCCAGGGCAATAAATTCGGCGTGCTTACGCTGAATTATCATGCTAAATACCTGCTGCATCAGCTGCAAGCCGCCACCGACAAGAGACACGTCAACCAGCTCATGTTACTCAATGCAGATGGCTACTGGCTCATGCACCCCGACCCGGCCCGAACCTGGGGCTTCATCCTGCCCGACCGGGCGAACCAGACGCTCAAGCAACAGCAACCCAAACTCTGGCAGCGCATCATCAACTCCGCATCTTCGAGTCAGGTTGAACAACCGGATGGCTTATATACCTTTGCCAAGGTAGGGCCTCTGGATTCCATTAAAGACCGGCTGGCGGAAAATATTCCGGCCAATCTGCTCTACAAGGCCATGCCAGAGCAGTACACCTGGATACTGGTTTCATTTATCCCCAGTCCTGCGCTGGCTGCCATGATCAGGCCGGAATCCGGCATGTTTATTCTTATTACCATCCTGCTGCTCATTATCTGGGCGACGATTTCCTATGAAATGGCCCATCATCAGGCCAGCCGGGAGCAGACGCGGTTGCAACTGGCTGAAAAAGACGCACAGATTCGTAATATTGTGGATGCAGCATTCAACGGCATCATCACCATTAACGAACGCGGCATCATTGCTTCATTTAATCCGGCCGCCTGCCACATGTTCGGCTACGCGGAAAGCGATGTGATCGGAAAGAATATTGCCATCATTGCCTCCCCGCCGCATGACAGCGCCCATGACAGCTACATCCAGCGCTATATCAGCAGCAGGGAGGCGCACATTATCGGCAAACCGCGCGAGGTGATCGCCAGGCGCAAGGACGGCACCAGCTTCCCGGTTGAACTGTTTGTCACTGCCAGACAAAGCGGCGAGCACTGGCAATTTATCGGCGTGCTGCACGATATCAGCAAACGCAAAGCCATGGAGGCCAAACTCACCGCGCTGGCCACCACCGACGGACTGACCGGCATTCACAACCGCGCCTATTTCAATGAACAGCTACATGAAGCATTCAAACGCGCCAAACGCTACCAAAGCCACCACCTGTCGTTGCTATTACTCGATGCCGACCATTTCAAATCGGTCAATGATAATCACGGTCACCCGGCTGGCGATGCCGTACTGGTTGCGATTGCACAAAAAGCCCAGGAATGCGCTCGCGAAACCGATATCGTCGCCCGTTACGGGGGTGAAGAGTTTGTCATTATCCTGCCGGATACAGATGGTTCAGACGCCCTGAAGCTGGGAGAGCGTTTACGCCGGTCTATTGAAACCATGCAGGTGAACCATGAAGGGCAATCGATTAGCAGAACCATATCGGTGGGCATTGCCTGCCTGCGTGATACCGAACTCGATGATGAAGACACACTGCTCACCCAGGCAGATCAGGCCCTCTATCAGGCCAAGGAAAGCGGCAGAAACAAGGTGGTGCTGTTCAAATGATCAACAGACGGAGCCGGCCTGCCCTCCTCTGAAAGTCACATTGCATGCGTGAATACTATCGGACTCCACCATACGCACAGTTACTTTTTTTAATCGTTATCAGTCCAAGGCCTGCTTGATCGATTCGCAGGCCTTCTTGGCGTCGGAGAACAGCATCATGGTTTGATCCATATAAAACAGATCATTATCCAGCCCGGCATAAC
>CAZXAI010000107.1:0-5565 GCA_964638265.1 uncultured Zetaproteobacteria bacterium | reverse complement strand
GCATTACTCATCTCCTGCATATCGGTTTCGCTGACAATATCAAAACTGGGCATGGCGCACTCCTGCTTACATGATTCTATGAACATCAAACACACACAACGCGCTTGCATGACATTTGCTATGCCGTGCTGTGTTTCAGGCCACAGCATAGAAAAATCCATGCGCGTTAAAGCGAAACCCTGCCGTTTCAAACTTTGACAAGCAATGAGCCGGACTTAGGCTTGGCCGATGGAAGGAGTTATTTTTGCCTGATACACACAACACAGATGATTCAACCAGGGTCGACACTGATCCTGAACATATAAAACAGAAAACAACGCCACAGCATTCATTGCCCTCGGCTCGCTGGTACCCGTTGCTGGGCGCACTCGGCGGCTTTCTGTTCATCCTGCTATTCATTGGCGGCGCCGGACAGGATGCGCGCGCCCGCATGAATGTGCCGCATGAAGAATGGCTACAGGCGGATTTGCATCCGGCCACGGCCGCACCGGCTGTACACATTCGCCGCGAACGGCTGCGCTCGGGCGACCATGCCGTTGCCGCATTGCAGCGCCTCGGTTTCAGCAAGGCGGAAAGCCATCGCATGGTGCAAACGGCCAATGCTATTTATCACCTGAAGAATGTGCGTGTCGGCCAGGTGTTCAAGCGCGTGGATAGCGCTGAAGGCATTGATTTTTTCTACAATATTGATGCCAGACAGCGTCTGCATCTGCATCAGGACAAGGCTCAGCATGGCTGGCAAGCCAGCGCGGAAAAACGCAATATATTCACCCGCCAGCGCATCGCTTCCGGCACCATTAAAGGCAGCCTGTTTGCCTCCGCCGAGCATGCCGGCATGGATCAGCGTACCACCATGAACCTGGTCGATATTTTCGCATGGGATATCGATTTTGCCCGCGATATGCGTAGCGGTGATACCTTCAAGGTGATTTATGAAGAGCGTTTTGATGATGAAGGAAAACCACTGGTAAGCCAGATCCTTGCCGCCCGCTTTGTAAATCAGGGCAAGCAGTTTCAGGCTGTGCGTTATGAGCAGATGGATGGCAGAGTGGATTATTTCACACCGGACGGCAAAAGCATGCGCAAGGCTTATTTAAAAGCGCCGGTAAAATTCTCACGTATTTCCTCCCGTTTCACGCTGCGCCGAAAACACCCGATTCTCGGTTATACGCGCGCCCATCGCGGTGTTGATTATGCCGCCCCCAGAGGCACGCCGGTGCATGCCATCGGCGATGGATATATCGCCTTTAAAGGCTGGAAGCATGGTTATGGCCGCTTTATCCTGATCCGTCATAACAATCGCCAGCATTCTACCGCCTATGCCCATATGAGCCGCTTTGCACGCGGCATCAAGCGCGGCAAACATGTCCGTCAGGGGCAGGTAATTGGTTATGTCGGCATGTCCGGTCTGGCCACCGGCCCGCATCTGCATTTCGAATTCCGCATGCGTGGCCGGGCAGTGAACCCATTGACCGTGAAGCGTCCGCCGGCCAGGCCGGTCGCCAAAGCAGAACGCGACCGTTTTATGCAGCAGACAGCCCCGTTGCTGGGTCAGTTGAAGCAATCAGCCACTGGAATCAGCTGGGGTTAGGGCGATGACGCAAGCATCCATCCCGGCACAACAACAGGCATGGCTGGATAAAGCCCACCGGGTATTCGATATTGAAATTGCCGCCATCAACGCCCAGCACGATGTGCTGGGCGCGCCATTTATACAAGCCGTCGATACGATCCTGGGACTCGATGGCCGACTCGTCGTGGTCGGCATGGGCAAGTCCGGTATTATCGCCAAAAAAATCGCCGCCACCTTCGCCTCGACCGGTACGCCGGCATTTTTCGTGCATGCAGCGGAAGCGCAGCATGGCGATCTGGGCATGATCACCGGCCAGGATGCCGTGCTGGCGCTCTCGCACAGCGGTGAAACCGCCGAAGTCTGCGGCCTGCTTCCGGAAATTCGTCGGCGCGGGGCAAAAGTGATTGCCATTACCGGCAATACGGATTCGACGCTGGCGCGTTATGCCGATGCAGTGCTCCACATTCCTGTCGTCAAGGAAGCCTGCCCGCTGAATCTGGCGCCGACCGCATCGACCACAGCCGCACTGGCGCTGGGCGATGCCCTGGCCGTGGTCGTGCTCAAACAACGCGGTTTCAAGGAAGAAGATTTTGCCCGCGTGCATCCGGCCGGCAGCCTGGGACGCAAATTATTACGCGTGGCCGATGTAATGCATACCGGTGATGCCTTGCCGCTGGTAGCAGCCGACGCCACCTTGCGCGATGCCATCATGATGATGAGCAACCGCCGCATGGGCATTACCGGCATCATCGAGGCGGGTAAGCTGATTGGCTGCCTGAGCGATGGCGATCTGCGTCGTATTCTCGAAGCCGGCGACCTGGACATCGAAGCGCCGGTGCGCACGCTGATGCACCCTGAGCCGACAACCATCGCAGCGGATAAACTGGCCAGTGAGGCATTGCATTGCATGGAAATAAAAAAAATCACGGTATTATTCGTGTGTGACGCAGACCGACAGGCCGTCGGCGTCGTCCATATGCATGATATTTTGCAGGGAGAAGTCCGATGAGCCTGAATGGCAGCAGTCAGATAACAGCACGGCAGAACAACGGCTTTGATTTCCCCTTCGATATCGGCACTGATATTCGCATGCTGATTCTGGACGTCGATGGCGTGATGACCAGTGGCTCGATTATCATGGATCAGCATGGCGATGAGTGGAAATCATTTAATGTGCGCGATGGTCATGGCATCAAAATGCTGCAGCGCGCCAATATCAACATTGCCATTATCACCGGACGCACGTCCCGGGTCGTAGCCGCCCGGGCCGGCGATTTGGGTATCGAGCATGTGATTCAGGGCTGTTTGAACAAGGCCGAGGGGTTGTCGAAGCTGGAACAGCAGTCCGGCATCGCTGCCAGGCACTGCGCCATGATGGGCGATGATGTGTTAGACCTGCCGCCGATGTATCGCTGCGGCCTGAGTCTGGCGCCGTCGGACGCACATCAGGCCGTGCTGTCGTATGTTGACTGGGTGTCAGATGCGTCAGGCGGACGCGGCGCCATCCGGCAAGCGGCGGAGGGCTTGATACTGGCAACAGGCGCATGGGATGAAATCATTTATTCTCGTTACCAGGTTTCACCTGCCGACTGCGGCTGGCATAAGCAGCCCGGTTAAACACCGGAATCACCGATGCACATAACAGCATGGCGCAGCCTGAAATGGGTCAGTTTGGCTGTATCGCTGGGCAGCATGGCGATTGCGGTGTTTCTGATACAGGCCGGCGGCCCGCAACAGGCCGCGCCGGCAAAAGCAACAGATGCATCGAAAACCCAGGTGGAAAGCCCGGTGATCGTTGAACGAAAAGACGGTAAAATCACATGGCAGCTGCGCGCCAAAGAGGCCAACCAGCAACTGGACGGAAAAATGCGTCTGAGCCAGCCTGTCCTGACCCTGTATACGGAAAACGGCAAGGACATTAAAATCACCAGCAGGCGGGCGTGGTTTGAAGCTGTCCAGCGCAATGTGCGTTTCGAGGATCATGTTATGGTGTATTTTGAGGACTGGACGCTGCAGAGCGACGTCTTGATCTACAACAGCGGCAAAGATGAAATCCAGATCCCCGGCACGTTCAGGATGTGGGGAAAAACGATCAAGGCGCACGGAAAAAATATGCGCTTGCATCGGGCTACTGAAGAGGTCAATGTAGAAGATGGTATCTGGATTGAGGATACTGACTCGCACTGGCAAGGAGTATCAAAATGACCGTTCCATGCACAAGCACCAGACGCATGCTGTTGTCCATCGCCTTTATGCTGATTCTCGGCCTGATCCCGGCTCGTCTGTGGGCCGCAACAATTAGCATCGAAGCCGTAAAAATGACCATTTATCACAAAACCAACCGGGTTATTTTCACCCAGCAGGTGCATTTAATCCGGGAAGACTTTGAACTCTATTGTGATCGCATGGTGGTTTATTATACCGACAAGGATATCGACCACGCTGAAGCATTTGGGCACGTCCGCCTGCACCATGGCAAAGCCAGAGGCACGTCCGACAAAGCCGTACTCAATCAGAGTAAAAATACGTTAACGCTGATCGGCAATGCTGTACTGGAACAGGACAGCAATCGTGTGACAGGCGATCAAATCATCCATGATATGAACACGGACAAAACGGTAATCCTGCCGGTCAAAGGCGGCAGAACGCATATGACCATCGAGTCCGGCGACAACAATGGTCAGCCCTTATCCGGGCCGGGTAAAAAATAATGAGTACCCACCACCTGTCGGCCAGAGGGCTGTGCAAAAGCTATCGCAGCAAGCAGGTCGTTAGCGATGTCGATATCGATGTCCATTCCGGCCAGTGCATCGGCCTGCTGGGGCCGAACGGCGCCGGCAAAACCACCAGTTTTTACATGGTTTGCGGTCTGGTGGCTGCCGATGACGGCCACGTCAGCCTGGATGAACAGGATATTACCCAGCTGCCCATGCATCTGCGCGCTCGCAGGGGAATCGGCTATCTGCCGCAGGAAGCCAGTATTTTTCGCAAACTGACCGTGCGCCAGAACCTGCTGGCAATTTTTGAAACGCTGGACATGCCCGATATCCAGGTTGAGGAAGAGATGGCAACCCTGCTGGCCGATTTGGGCATCGAAGCGGTACAGCATCAGAAAGCCTATACCCTGTCCGGCGGTCAGCGACGACGTACGGAAATTGCCCGCGCACTGGTCACCAAACCCAAATTCCTGCTGCTCGATGAACCCTTTGCCGGCGTCGATCCGATTGCGGTGGAAGATATTCAGACCATTATCGCCGAATTGCGCAGCAAGGGTATCGGCATCCTGATTACCGACCACAATGTGCGCGATACGTTATCCATCTGCGATCGCGCCTATCTGATGAACGCCGGTCAGATTCTGGTGCATGGCAGCGCCGATGAAATCATCAACCACCCGGATGCCCGTCGCCTGTATCTGGGTGAACGTTTTTCGATGTGATGATTGCCGGATTGGTAAAAGCGTTTGAATATGCTTGAATGCACATGAAGTTTGCGATTGATTCACCGGAGAAAAAGACAACAGCAATGAACCAGAACCCAATCAGCCATAAATCCGTCATTGTCGCCCTGACCGGCGCTTCCGGCTGCGCCTACGGGCTACGCCTGATTGAACGGCTGGCCCGGCAAGGTGTGTTTCAACATATCCTGCTATCCGATGCCGCCAGGGTGGTACTGAAGCAGGAAGCGGATCTGGCCTTACCCGGGAAGACTGCGTTGCTGACATCCGTTTTGGCAGAGCACCTGAATATTGCTGCTGATCTGATGCGCTGCTATGCCCTGGACGACTGGTTTTCTCCTACCGCATCCGGCTCGGCCGGCATAAAAAAAATGGTCGTCATCCCGTGTTCGATGGGAACGCTGGCCCGCATTGCCAGTGGCGCTTCGGATAACCTGATTGAACGCGCTGCCGATGTGATGCTCAAGGAACGCCGCCAGTTGATTCTGGTGCCACGGGAAACGCCGTTATCCAGCATCCACCTGGAAAACATGCT
>CAZXAI010000106.1:0-5566 GCA_964638265.1 uncultured Zetaproteobacteria bacterium | reverse complement strand
TAAAGGCTTGACGTTCAAGCTGGCTCAGGACAAAAACAGGGTGATTTTCACGATATCTTCGACATGGATTGGGCATGCTTTTCCGACCTATGTGACGCCAAAAGTCGTGATTTCAGCATCGGCGCTGGATGCCGACGGCAAGGTGTTAGGTCACTGGCAATGGGCGATTGTGCGCGAGGTGGCATACGATGACGGATGGACAGAAATACGCGATACGCGTCTGATGCCCGGCGAACATCGTGCATATACTGTTGATCCCCTGCCTGAAAATACCAGCTTTGTGCGCTATCGGGTGACAGTCATCCCCGATTATTTCTATAAGGGCGTCTATCAGGAGTTGCTGGCGGATAATATGACAGACAGAGCCAGAACACATATATCCCATGCGCTGAGCCGGGCGGATAAGAATGATTATCTGCTCTATGAAAAGACGATACGCCTCTCTGGCTTGCAATGATATCCCGAGTATTGAGAATTGCCCTTGAAAGCTGTTGGCAATCAGCTACATTCATTGCCTCACAGGGGAGAGTGCATGCTTCGAGTTATCACTGTAATGATTGTTTTGCTGTTTCAGACCGGTGTAGTTACTGCTGCGCCGGCAGTCGGGGATACGATGATAGAGCAGGTGACTGGCATGGCGTTTGTCTGGGTGCCACAGGGTTGTTTTCAGCCAGGAAACTTGAAGCATGCGCCGGAACCGGTATCGGCGGTTAAAGAAATAACACATAGCCGTCAGGTGTCAGTGGCGCGTCCGGGTAGTGAACAGGTTCATGTCGTCGATGTGTTGGATGGCGGCCCCGACGCAAGCCCGGATGCGATGCAAGCAGAGCCCGTGTTTATCGATCAGGCAGCAGCTGCGTCGGACAATGTAGATAGCAGCCAGCTTACCTGTTTCAGCAAAGGCTTTTGGATGGCCAAATACGAAGTGACGCAGGGCCAATATCAGAAAATTATGGACGTGAATCCGTCCGGTTTCAAAAAAGGCGATAATTATCCGGTGGAGCGGGTGCGCTGGATTGATGCGCGCAAGTTTATCCGGCGGCTGAACAAGATGACGGGCAAGCATTTCAGATTGCCGAGCGAGGCGCAGTGGGAATATGCGGCCAGAAGCGGTGGCAAAAAACAGACTTACGGTGCTGCCGGCAGCGCCGGCAAGGTTGCCTGGTATATGAACAACAGCGGCAACAGTTCGCATCCGGTCGGCCAGAAGAAAGCCAATGCGCTGGGTCTGTATGATATGAGCGGCAATGTATGGGAGTGGACGGCGGACTGCTGGAATGAAACGCTGACGCGCATGCCGAAAGACGGCTCCGCCAACAAATCCGGCAACTGTGCTGCGCGGGTACTGCGCGGCGGCTCATGGTATGATGCCAAAGCGCTGATCAGAACCACATCACGGCTGTGGAACGATACCGATAAACTGGATAACAACTCCGGCTTTCGCCTCGTCCACGATTGAATCCGGGTGTGCGCAAGGCGGCAGTCGAATGCCTGGTACGCATTTTCCGGCATGGCGTGAAGGCCGATACGGCCATGGAGCAGGCAGGGCGCTATGGCCAGCTGCGTGAGCGCGGATTATTGCACGAACTGGTTTACGGCGTATTGCGCCGCCGTTATTCGCTGGAAGCGGATTTTTCCCGTTTCTGTAACAGCAAACCCGACGACATCAGTGCGGCGGCCTTGTTGCTCGGCACCTATCAATTGCGCCATATGCGCGTACCGGCCCATGCAGCGGTTGCTGAAACCGTGGATGCCGTCAAACAACTGAATCCAAAAGCCGCCGGATTTGTCAATGCCATTTTGCGCCGTGTGTCAGAGAGCGAGCCGCCTGCAACACTCAAACCGAATCAGCGGGCGGAATTGCCCAAATGGCTCTATGCCGCCTGGCGCGACGCGTTTGGTGCGGATGTGGTGCATCGTTTCTGTGATGCGCTGAAACAGCCTGCGCCGCTTTGCGTGGCGGTGTTTGTGAATCGTGAGACCTGGATTGAACAGGTTCGCGGCATGGGTATTGAGGTGGAAGCAGGGGGCATGTCGCCCTATGCGGCGCTGCTGCCATCGGGTACGGCAGTGACAACATTGCCGGGATTTGATGCTGGCGATTTCACGGTCATGGATCAGGCTGCGCAGGCAGCAGTGATCGCGCTTGAGATTGACAATCCGGCCGGGGTGATTGTAGATGTATGCGCGGCGCCCGGCGGCAAGACGGCCTTGTTATCCCACCGCTTTCCGGCAGCGCACATTATAGCTGTCGAACGCAGCGGCAAACGCATACCGCGCTTGCAGGAGAACCTGTCCCGTCTGCATTGTTCCAATGTGAGCGTCATACAGGCCGATGCCTTATGCCTGCCGTTTGCATCAGGAACTGTCGATGCGCTGCTGCTGGATGCGCCCTGTTCGGCATCGGGTATTTTACGCCGTCATCCCGATGCGAAATTTTTGCATGATGCGGCTGATGTGGAAGCCTTATCAGCGATTCAGCGTCGCATGATTCACGAGTCGCTGCGCGTGCTGAAGTCGGGGCATGCGATGACGTATGCGGTTTGTTCCATTCACCCGCAGGAGAATGAGCAGGCATTGGCTGGTCTGGGTGGTCTATCCGCTGCGCAACGGTTATTTCCCGATCCGGAGCACGATGGTTTTTTTCATGCTAATGTAAAAGCCAGGCAAGTTTGAGTTACACAATATCAAGTGGTGAAAGCCTGACCTTGCCCTGAACAGGCTTGGAATAGCAGTATCAGGTGAATGGCGCTAATATGCCTGGAGATCAAGCCCCGAATATGCTGTAGCGTTGCAGCGCTATTGTGCAGAGGGGAGAGGGAGGCTGGCGTGCATCAACAATCACTTGAGCGGCAGCGGCTGGCATATTTATGCGATAACCTCGTTTCGGCTGTCGCCGCTGTCCTGCTCGGCGTGATGATTGTCGGCTGGGTGTTTCATGAAATTATCGAGCCTGCCACCCTGTATGCATGGGTGGCCGTCGCCCTGTTGGTTAGCGGGTGGCGACTGTACGCCTATTTCTGGATAAAAAAACGGCTCGATAAGCCGGAATCCCATGCCGCGATTGAAAAGCTGTTGATTGTCACCGCCGCAGCCACCGGTCTGATATGGGGGGCAGGTTCCATACTGTTTGCCATGTCCACGGATATGTTCTACTGGGTGTTTCTGGCGTTTGTGCTCAGCGGTTATGCCTCCGGCTCGGTTTTTACCACCTCCGCATCACTGCCTGCCTGCGCTGCCTATTTCTTTCCCACCATAATGCCGATTACCGGCTGGTTCTTTTTACAGGATGAGCAGAGAGCGCAGCTTATGGGCGTGTTGCTGCTCGTGTTTATTGCAGCGGCATGGCATGTGGCGCGTAATGCCAACCGCATGCTGCTGGATAAATATGCCCTGTTTGCCGAAAAAGCCGCCTTGTCCGATTCCCTGGAGCAGCGTAATCAGCAATTGCACCATGAAGTGGAGGAGCGCAGAAAAACCGCCGCTGAGCTGGCTCTGAGTCATGCGCGTCATCAGCAGTTGCTGGATCATGCGCCGATCGGGCTGCTGGTGGTGCGTCATGGTCGGGTGATTTTCTCCAACCCGTACTGGCAACAGCTGATTCAGGCGGGCGACTGCATTGATAGCATTACACAGCTGGCATGCGCCGATGATCGTTCGCGCCTGTCCGCTCTGCTGGAGAGCGGGACGGAGCCCAGAACACCGGAGCCTGTTTGTTGGTCTAGGCCGGACGGGCGCAAGCTGCATACGGCTGTTTCATCGCTGAGCATGGCGTATGATGGAGCAGCGGCTACGCTGCTGCTGGTAGAAGATATTGAGCCGCGCATTCAGGCTGAAGCCGCCGAGCATCTGAAATACGAGAGCGAAGCCTATGCCCAGCGCCTGGCCGCATTGCAAACCATGGCCGGCGGCATCGCCCATGATTTCAATAACCTGCTGGCCGCGATTATCTGCAATGCATCGTTGGCCCTGAAACAACATGGCGCTCAAAACCCTGAACTGGCGCGCATTATCGGTCGCATCGAGGAGGCCAGCGCTCAAGCGACCCGTTTAAGCCACCAGATGCTGGCCTATTCGGGGCATGGCGCATTTGTCGTGGAACCATTGAACCTGTCCAGCCTGGTATCAGCCATGAAAGAGCAACTGAACTGCCTGACAGATGAGCGCACCAGCATCCGCTATACCTTGAACGAGCATATTCCACCGCTGGATGCCGATTCCGGCCAGATTCGCCAGATGCTGGAAAATCTGATTAGCAATGCCAGTGAAGCCTGTCACGGGCAAGCGGGCGCTGTCAGGGTCAGTGTTGATTGCGTAACTATCCACAACAGCGAGCGCGCCGGGTTGGCAAGCCATGATATATTGCAACCCGGCGACTATGTTTCATTATGCATTCAGGACACGGGTTGTGGTATGGATGCAGAAACGCTACGCAATATTTTCGACCCGTTTTTCTCCACGAAATTTACTGGTCGCGGACTCGGCATGAGTGCGGTTTTTGGCATCGTGCGCAGTCTTCATGGTGATATCCGCATTCAGTCAACGCCCCATCAGGGCACTGAGGTACAGGTTCTGCTGCCGGCTTCGCGGCAGACAAAATCGCCAGTCGGAATTCCGGAGCCGGCCAGGGTGAGCCAGTACTCAGGCAAGGAGACGGTGCTGTTTGTGGATGATGAAGCTGTTTTGAGGGCAGCCGCAAGCGATATGCTGGAAGCGATGGGATATACTGTCATCACAGCTTGCGACGGCCTGGATGCACTCGAACGCTATGCGCAATATGGTGATCGCATCGATTTCATTATACTGGATTTGACCATGCCGAGAATGGGAGGCAAGGCCTGCCTGCAAGCGCTGTATAATATTAATCCGGATGTTCGCGTGATTTTATCCAGTGGCTACAGCATGGACATGATTTCATCCCAGCTCGGTGATCACATGCCAGCGGCCATGCTCCAGAAGCCATATAGCGTTACAGAGCTGGAACACAGCATCCGCATGCTGCATTAGGCGCATGGCGTGCAAAAGCCCCAGTCCCAATAAACAGACTTGAGCCACAAAGGCACAAAGACGCAAAGGAAAGACTAACATATCCATTTATATATAACCTTGAGCCACGAATCACATGAATAAACACGATGTTAGCAGCGGACAGATGCAGACGCGTTGTTTGTTTCATGTTAAATGTTTGCCAGTATGGCGCTTGTGAGTGATGGTGAATTTGATCTGATTGAGCGCCTGTTTCAGGGCGCAGGGGGCAGCCGCAAGGCGTTTACGCGCCTGGGCATTGGCGATGATGCATCGATCCATCAACCTGAACCCGGTATGGAGCTGGTTATCAGCACCGATTCGAGCGTGCAGGGCGTGCACTGGCCGGATGCTTTTCCGCTGGATAAAGCTGCCGATAAAGCGGTGTGTTCAGCCTTGTCCGATCTGGCTGCCATGGGGGCTCTGCCGGTGTGTGCATGGCTGAATGTGATGGCGCAGGATACGCATGCCGTGGAATACATGGCTGCCGGTTCAAGCCGGGCGCTCAAACGATACGATGTGGAACTGGCCGGCGGCGATA
>CAZXAI010000105.1:0-5639 GCA_964638265.1 uncultured Zetaproteobacteria bacterium | reverse complement strand
CGCAGGTTGGCGAATTTCTGCCAGTCATCCCCCGGCATTTTCTGCGGCATCGAGCCCTTGCCGTGCACCACTTCATCATGCGAAAACGGCAGGATAAAATTCTCGGTAAAAGCATACACCATCGAGAAGGTCAGGGCGTGATGGTGATAGGAGCGATGAATCGGATCCTCTTCGAAATAGGCCAGCGTATCGTTCATCCAGCCCATATTCCATTTCATGGTAAAGCCCAGCCCGCCCAGATAAGTCGGACGGGACACCATCGGCCAGGAGGTGGATTCCTCGGCCATGGTCACCGCACCGGGGAAACGCTCATGCACCAGACAGTTGAACTGCTTCAAAAATTCAACCGCTTCGAGGTTTTCACGACCGCCGAATTTATTGGGCAGCCATTCCCCCTCTTCGCGTGAATAATCCAGGTACAGCATCGACGCCACAGCATCGACCCGCAAACCATCCAGGTGATATTCATCGAGCCAGAACATGGCCGATGCAATCAGGAAGTTGCGCACCTCATTGCGACCGAAGTTGAAGATATAGGTGCCCCAGTCCTTATGTTCGCCCAAACGCGGGTCTTCATGTTCATACAGCGGCGTGCCGTCGAAACGGGCCAGCCCGTGCGCATCCTTGGGAAAATGAGCCGGCACCCAGTCGAGAAATACGCCGATACCGGCCTGATGGCAGTAATCGACAAAATAACGGAAATCATCAGGAGAACCAAAACGGCTGGTCGGGGCAAAATAACCCACCGTCTGATAGCCCCACGATCCATCGAAGGGGTGCTCGGTAATCGGCATCAGCTCGATATGGGTATATCCCATCCAGCTACAGTATTCGACCAGTTGATGGGCCAGTTCACGGTAGTTCAGATATTCGGAACCATCACCGCCGCGCCGCCATGAGCCCGGATGCACTTCATAAATGCTCATCGGCTGATCCGCCGCCTGGTGTGCCGGTCGGTCTGTCATCCACTGGCTGTCATGCCATTCATAGACCTTGCAGTTATGCACCACACTGGCCGTGGCCGGGCGTAATTCCATCTGCTGGGCATAGGGATCGGCCTTTTCAAATACATCGCCGTTCTGAGCCCGAATTTCAAATTTGTAGGTTTCGCCCTCGCACAGAGCCGGAATAAAGAGTTCCCACACGCCGGAAGAACCGCGCACGCGCATCTGATGTTCGCGTCCATTCCAGTGATTGAAATTACCCACCACCGAAACGCGCGATGCCGCCGGCGCCCAGACTGCAAAACCCACACCGCTGACCCCTTCATGTTCGCGCACATGCGCGCCCATAATACGATATTTCTCAAAATGGTTGCCTTCGCCAATCAGGTGCAGATCCATCTCGCCCAGAATCGGGCCAAAGCGGTACACATCATCGAGTTCCCAGCGGTGAGCCTCGCCATTCTCAATACGGAAACGATAGGCTTTGTCAAAGCTGCCGCCCTTCCAGTGTTTTTCAAACACGTCCGTACCTTCAATGCGTTTCATCACCTGGGCTCTGCCGCCCTCGGGCAGTAACCACATTTTTTCAGCCTGCGTGCTTAAGGCTCGCACCACCACGCCGCCATCCGGATGCTCATGCATGCCCAGCCAGCCGAATGGGTCGTGCGACCGCGCCTCAACAACGGCCCAAGCTTCAGGTGATAAAATTGGTTTACTCATACAACGCCTCACTTCTTGATTCAACATTCATTAAGACAAATAAACTATAAGCACTTTCACCGCAGAGTACGCAGAGTAAAACCAATCGTTGTTTTGTCTTTGATTCTCATCTGCGTTCATCTGTGGTTCCTGCCTTTGACTTCCTCTGTGGTATTTTCAGGTGATCACTGTCGGTTTATCGCGGCCGGTCAGTTGTTGCAGTTGCGATACTTCACCTGCCGCGACAATCATGTCCGCCAGCGCATCCTGCGCATCCAGCCCGTGTTTGTCCGGATCCGCTTCATAGGATTCCAGATATACGCGTATCGTTGCGCCGCTGGTGCCGGTGCCGGACAGACGGAAGATGATACGCGAACCATCCTCGAACAAAATCCGTACGCCCTGATTCTCACTGACGCTGCCATCCACCGGATCGGTATAAGCAAAGTCATCACAGGCTGCTACCGTGCGTCCGGCCAGTTGCGTGCCCGGCAACGCATCAAACTGATCACGCACATGCTGCAACACGTTCACCGCTGCGGCCGAGTCCACGCCTTCGTAATCATGGCGGGAATAGTAGTTGCGCCCGAATTTCCGCCAGTGATCGGTTAAAATCGTTTCTACCGATGCCTGGCGTACAGCCAGAATATTGAGCCAGAACAGCACCGCCCACAAGCCGTCTTTTTCACGCACATGATTCGAGCCGGTGCCGAAGGATTCCTCGCCGCACAGGGTGACTTTACCCGCATCCATCAGGTTGCCGAAGAATTTCCAGCCGGTCGGGGTTTCGTAGCAGTCCAGCCCCATGGATTCAGCCACCCGATCCGCCGCCGCCGAAGTCGGCATGGAGCGCGCGATACCGCTGATGCCGGACGCATAACCCGGTGCCAGCGTGGCATTGGCCGCCAGTACCGCCAGCGAATCACTCGGCGTCACAAAGAAATGATTGCCGAGTATCATATTGCGATCACCATCGCCATCGGATGCCGCGCCAAAATCAGGCGCGTTATCGCCATACAGGATATCTACCAGCTCATGCGCGTAGGTCAGGTTCGGATCGGGATGACCGCCGCCGAAATCCTCTTTCGGTTCACCGTTAATCACCGTGCCGGCCGGTGCGCCTAATGCCCCTTCGATAATCGCTTTGGCATAGGGGCCGGTGACGGCATGCATGGCATCGAAAGCCATGCGAAAATCACCGGCCAGCAATGCCCGGATAGCCTCGAAATCAAACAGTGACTGCATTAATTCGGCATAATCGGCCACCGCATCAATCACCTCCACCTGCATGCCGGCCAGTGCAAAGCTGCCGATATGATCCAGATCCACATCGGCGCATTCAATAATATCATAGTAGCGCATATCCTGCGTGCGGGCATAGATCGCTTCGGTCACGGCTTCCGGCGCCGGGCCGCCATTGGCGATATTATATTTGATGCCGAAATCATCATCGGGGCCGGCCGGATTATGGCTGGCAGAGAGAATCAGGCCGCCATAGGCATTATATTTGCGAATCACGCACGATGCCGCCGGCGTGGACAGAATACCGCCCTGCCCCACCAATACGTTGCTGAAACCATTGGCCGCAGCCATTTTCAGAATGATCTGAATCGCCTCGCGGTTGTAATAACGGCCATCGCCGCCCACCACCAGCGTCTGACCGGCAAAATCGCCAATCGAATCGAACACAGCCTGTACAAAATTCTCCAGATAATGCGGCTGTTGAAATACTTTAACTTTTTTTCGCAACCCCGATGTGCCCGGCCTCTGCCCCTCAAACGGACTCGTAGAAACGGCTTCAATCTGCATGTAAATCCTCCCCTCTATGGCTGCGACATGCTAGCAGAACATACAGCTTAAAACCATCTTAAAACCGCATGGCGAATCACATCACTTGCTGGTAGGATGCGCTTCACAACACAGCGAGGGTAAAAAGGAGAGAGACATGGTTCCAAACAATGAGGATCAAATCGGTCCGCAAATGGAGCGTAATATTAGTAAGCTGACATCCAATACGGTCGCCATGGTGCTGGCCGGCGGGCGCGGCTCACGTCTGAAGGCGCTGACCGACTGGCGCGCCAAGCCCGCCGTACCGTTCGGCGGCAAGTTCAGAATTATCGATTTTCCGATGTCCAACTGTATCAACTCCGGCATTCGCCGCATCTCGGTGGTTACCCAGTATAAATCGCATTCCCTGCAACGTCACCTGCAACGCGGCTGGAGCTTCATGTCCGGTCAGTTCGGCGAGTTTGTCGAAGTATTACCGGCCCAGCAGCGCATGGGCGAAGGCTGGTACGCAGGCACAGCCGATGCCGTGTATCAGAATCTGGACATCATCCGTCACTACAACCCTGATTATGTACTCATCCTGGCCGGCGACCATATTTACAAGATGGATTATGGTAAAATGATTGCCGCCCACGTCGCCAAGGGCGCAGATATTACCGTCGGCTGTATTCCGGTACCGCTGGACGAGGCCAAAGCGTTCGGCGTGATGGCTATTAATAATGAGTCCCGCATTGTCGAATTCGCTGAAAAACCGGACAATCCCAAAGCCATGCCGGATGATGATACACAATCGCTGGCCTCGATGGGCATTTATGTATTCTCGGCCCAGTATTTGCGGGAACGCCTGAAAACAGACGCGGCAGATAAATCGTCCACCCACGATTTCGGTCATGACCTGATTCCGCATGCCATCGAACACGCCAATGCCTTCGCCTTTCCCTTCCTCGATGGCAATACCAGCGCCTCGGGTTACTGGCGCGATGTGGGCACGATCGACGCCTATTGGGAAGCCAATATCAATCTGGCTGAAATCTCACCGGATCTGAACCTGTACGACACCAACTGGCCGATCTGGACGAACCAGGAACAATTACCGCCGGCCAAATTCGCCTTCGACGATGATGACCGGCGCGGCATGGCCGTCGATTCCATGATTTCTGGCGGCTGCCTGATTACCGGTTCCACCATCCGCCATTCCGTGCTGTTTTCCAATGTGCGCGTGCATTCCTACTCGCTGGTCGAAGATGCGGTCATTCTGCCGGATGTGGAAATCAGACATAACTGCCGCATTAAACGCTGCGTGATCGATAAAGGCACGATCATTCCACATGGCACCGTGATTGGTGAAGACCCGGTTGAAGATGCCAAACGCTTTTATGTATCCGAAAATGGCATTGTTCTTGTTACGCCTGAAATGCTGGGTCAAAACCTGCACGAAACCTGATTCAGGCCAGGGAATAAAGCTTAACCACAAAGGCACAAAGACACTAAGAAACCAAACGTAGATAAAGGCTACTGGAAGCAGTAACGGCTTTAAACCCCCCTTATTGGTTTTCCTTTGTGTCTTTGTGGTAAAAAAGTATAAACATCCGGAGATTACCCAATGAGCCAACCCTTATCTGTGATTTTTTACTGGCATATGCACCAGCCGTTTTATCGCGAGGCGGATACCGGTCGCTATCACCTGCCCTGGGTCTACCTGCATGCCATGAAAGATTATACCGATATGGCGGAAATCATCTCGCAACTGCCCGGCGCCAAGGCGGTGATGAACTATGTGCCGTCGCTGACAGTGCAGATCAATGATTATGCCAATCAGCTCAAAACATTCCTCGATGATAATCAGAGTAATTTGAACGACCCCTTACTGGCCGCACTGGCGCATAAGCCGGGTAAATTAAAAAAGAAAGATCAGAATTTTATCCTGAATACATGCTTCCGGCTGAACCATGAACGCAATATGCATCGCTACCCGGCTTATTCACGTTTATGGAATGTGGCCGAGCATGCCAAGTCCAACAAGGCAACCTGTTATCTGGGTGAGAGTTTTTATACCGATCTGGTCACCTGGTATCATCTGGCCTGGCTGGGTGAAACCGTGCGTCAACGCAATTTTGTGGCCAGGCGCCTGATTGAAAAAGCCACCGGCTTTACCTATCAGGATCGACGCGATCTGCTGACCCTGATTGCATCGTTATTGTCCGATAT
>CAZXAI010000104.1:0-5651 GCA_964638265.1 uncultured Zetaproteobacteria bacterium | reverse complement strand
ATAAACCGGATCAACCACATTTGGGCAGGCGACAATTTGTTAAGGGCATTGCAGCTGCCGGCGCACTCTTGCCGCTGGCATCATTTGCGCCGTTTGCATGGGCTTATGATGCGCAGGAAGCCCGGAGCGACCTGGGTGGACATACATTAAGCGGCAGCAGCTTCGATATCGAGATCGCGCCATTGCCGGTCAATTTCACCGGCACGGCCAGTACCGCCACTGCCGTCAACGGCTTATTGCCCGGCCCGGTATTGAAGCTGAAAGAAGGTGATGCGGTGACTATACGCGTTACCAACCGGCTGGAGGAAATGTGCACCATCCACTGGCACGGGATTATTCTGGATAGCGGTATGGACGGCGTGCCCGGTATCAGTTTTCCCGGCATTGCGCCGGGTGAGACCTTTGTGCATAAATTTACCGTGGTGCAGCACGGCACCTACTGGTATCACGCCCATACGCTGGCCGAGCAAACCGGCGTTTACGGGGCGCTGGTGATTGAGCCGCGCGATGTGTCCGATGCGGTGAAGGTGGATCGGGATTATCCGGTGGTGCTCAGTGACTGGACGGATGAAGATCCGGTCGATGTGTATTTGAACCTGAAAAAAATGGCCGGTTATTACAACTACCGCAATCTGACCGCCTCGGACTTTATCGATGATGCCGCCCATCTGGGCATCGGGGCGGCGCTGTCCAAACGGCATATCTGGAACAAGACCCGCATGAGCCCCAATGATTTCAGCGATATATCCGCTGCGACCTATACCTATCTGATGAATGGGCATTCACCCAATGGCAACTGGAATGCGATTGCTAAAGCCGGGGAGCGGGTACGCCTGCGTTTTATCGGCGCGCCCACGGCTACATTTTTTGATGTGCGCATACCGGGTTTGAAGATGACGGTGATCTCCACGGATGGTCAGCCGGTGGTACCGGTGGAGGTGGATGAATTCAGAATCGGATCGGGCGAAACCTATGATGTGCTTGTCGATATTCCGGATGACCGGGCCTATACGATTTTCGCCCAGTCGATGGATCGCTCCGGTTACGCGCGCGGCACCCTGGCCCCGCGCCCCGGCATGCAGGCGGCGGTGCCAGAGCTGGATGCGCCGGTGCTGCTCGATGCCGTTGATATGATGGGTGCGATGGCGCAGGGCGGTATGAGCGGGGTGGCGATGCAGAGTACGGTTAAGCACTCGCGCGATGAATACGGGCCGGGTGTGGATATGCGGGTGGATGCGCCGCGCCTGAATCTGGACGATCCCGGCCCCGGCCTGCGCAATAACGGGCGGCGCGTGCTGACCTATGCCGATTTGAAAAGCAGTTTTGCGCAGCCCGATATGAGAGCGCCAACGCAGGAGATAGAACTGCATTTGACCGGCAATATGGAGCGTTTTATCTGGTCGATTGACGGCTTGAAACTGAATGAAGCCAGGCCCATCCACTTTCGCAAGGGCGAGCGTATCCGGGTGATTCTGCACAACGACAGTACCATGATTCATCCCATGCATTTGCATGGTATGTGGTCGGATCTGCAAGCGCCCGACGGCAGTTTCCAGGTCAGAAAACACACGATTGCCGTGCAGCCGGCTCAGCGCGTCAGCATGCTGGTGACGGCCGATGCCGAAGGGCGCTGGGCATTCCATTGTCATCTGCTCTACCACATGGCGGCGGGCATGTTCCGCGAGGTGGTGGTGGCATGAGAATTTATACACGAATATGCGCATTGATGCTGGGCGGCGGGTTATTATTGATGTCCAGTGCCACAGCGGCAGAAATGCAGATGAAGCCTGCATCGCATACGATGGTGATGAAACAGAGGAGTATGATGTCGGGCGGCGCCATGCAGGGCGGTTCGATGCAGGGGGGATCCGCGCCGGAGGATGCTCGCAGCTCCGACTATTCCGACGGTTATCAATATCGGGGCATGGCGGGCTGGGAAGAAACCGATGAGATGACCGTCAGCAAAATCATTGCCGATCAAATGGAATACCGCTCCAATAATAATGGCAACAACAGCTTGCGCTGGGATATGCAGGGCTGGCGTGGTACCGATTACAATAAGCTGTGGGTGAAGTTTGAGGGCGATCATGAGCCTACGACCAGCGTGGGCGCACTGGAGCTGCAAACGCTCTACAGCCACAGTGTGTCGGCGTTCTGGGATGTTCAGCTGGGTGGCCGCTACGACCGCTTTTACAGTCCGGGGCTGGTCAATGATCGCTTTCTGGCGGTGATCGGCTTTCAGGGGTTGGCTCCCTACTGGTTTGATATGGAACCGGCGCTGTTTGTCAGCGACAGGGGCGATGTCTCTGCGCGCCTTACCGCTACCTATGATCTGCTGTTTACCCAGCGTCTGATTTTACAGCCGCGCCTTGAAATGAACGCTGCTTTAAGCGCTGCGCCGCAGTTTGGCGTGGGTAAAGGGCTCAATGATGTTCAGTTGGGGCTGCGTCTGCGCTATGAAATCCGGCGTGAGTTTGCGCCCTATATTGGCATGGCATGGCAACGCCAGTTTGGGGCTACGGCTGATTTGGCGCGCGCTGGCGGCGAAGCTGTGAGTAATGTGTCGCTGATTGCCGGTTTGCGCTGGTGGTTTTGATGCAGCGAAATCTTGAGCCTCTGATACGGCAGTACAAAGATGATAGCGAATCGGTCTATCATACTTGGTTTATCAATGACGATGATCGTTTGAAGGCCTTTCGTTTGATTCGCAAAGGTGTGCAGCAGGTCGTGAATGATATACGGGATGGTTCGTTTCCCAACGATTTTAAAGGCTCATCGCTTGAGTTTGTGATCAGCTGTATCAGCGAGCAGAAGCAGGTGTTTGCCGGGGCGTCGCATCCATTTTACTGGAAACCGAAACTCAGAATTCCTGATATCTATGAAAATGATGCAAACAAACGTGCTTTTGGCGAGTTTTTGTCACGCTGTCTGGTCAGTGCGAATGAAGAAAAGTTACTCAACGAGGTTGTGCGACTGGATAGTTTGAAAATTAAAGGACTTGGCCCTGCTGTGGCGAATATGCTTTATTTTCTGCACCCGACAATTTTTCCGCCATTCAACACGGCCATTGTGAATGGTTTTAACCGGCTGTTTGGTGAGAAGCGAAAACTGGGTTCATGGTCGGAATATTTGGCGATGCGTTTGGTGATGCTCGATATCAATCGAAAGCACCGGAATGTGCTCTCTTCAGACCTCGGGGCTATTGCAGGCATGCTGTTTGAAATTGGTGCGAATAAGCTGCTGACCGGAAACGAACATAACCTGAGTGCGGCAGAGCGTGAAAAAATTGAAAAGACTCTGATCAAGCGACGCAAAGAAGTGAAAGCCGATGATGAACAGGGAAACCTGCATTCAGAGATGCAGTCCCATCTGCTAAAAATAGGCAGTGCGCTGGGTTATGACGTGATTTGCGCCAGCAATGACCGCTCCCGCTGCCATGCCGGAACAAGCCTGGGCGCATTGAGTCTGACGGCATTTCCTGCATTGCCTGTGCATGAGGCGGCAGAAAAAACGATTCGGCTTATTGATGTGCTCTGGTTTGAAAAGGGCAATAATCGTGTTGCGGCTGCATTTGAAGTGGAAAAAAGCACCACCATCACGTCCGGCATGGGGCGTATGATCGATTTGCACCATTGCTTTCCGGATTCCGCTTCATCGTTATATATCGTTATCCCGGACAAACGTGAAAAGGAGTTGCAACTGCTGATGCAAAGGCCATCGGTTCGCGCCACGCGTGTGGGCGTGGATATGCATTACTTGTTGTTTTCCGATATCAGGAAACATTGCGATGCCATCTGTATGTTTGGGGATTCTAAAGCTGCTTTACAAAAAATCGCAAAAAAGACAGGAGATATCAATGACAAAGTTTAAAGGGTTTTTAAAGCTGCTGGTATTCACCGTGCTATTGGCGGTCAGCTATCAGGTCGGCGTACCCGAGGCTCAGGCCACGGAATTGAAGCGCGTTCCAGCCGAGCAGGTCTGTATGGTTAATGATGCGTTCATGGGCAAGAAACAGATTCCCATCCCGGTTCAGGGCAAGATCTACTACGGTTGTTGTCAGATGTGCGTCAGCACGCTGACCAATGATGCCGAAGAACGACAGGCCATCGACCCGGTTAGTGGCCATGCTGTGGACAAGGCCTCGGCTGTGATCGGGGCATTGGCTGATGGGAACGTATTTTATTTTGAAAATAAGGCGAATTTCGAGACCTATGCCGCGCATGCTGACACGGTGACAACGAAGAAAAAGGATACCGAATGATTGAAGTAACATTGGCAGGCGCCCTGATCGCCGGGCTATTATCGTTTTTGTCGCCCTGCGTATTGCCGCTGGTGCCGGCCTATTTATCGTATATTTCCGGCGTGTCGGTGAATGAACTGCGCCAGCATGAGTCCACATCAGTACGGCGGCGCGCGCTGATGCAATCATTGTGGTTCGTGTCCGGTTTCAGTCTGGTGTTTATTGCGCTCGGCGTATCGGCAACGCTGCTGGGGCAGTGGTTACTGATGCATATGGATATACTCGGTAAAATCGCCGGGGCGATTATCGTCGTGTTCGGCTTGCATTATATCGGTCTGATTCGCATTCCGCTGTTGATGATGGAGGCGCGCTTTGAAGCCAAAGGCGTCAATGCCAGACATGGCATCGGGGCGCTGATTCTGGGTGCTGCCTTTGCCTTTGGCTGGACGCCTTGCATCGGCCCCATTCTCGGCGCGATTCTCGCTGTTGCCGGGGTTCAAAGCGAGTTGTCGCATGGCATCACGCTGCTACTGGCCTACTCACTGGGGCTGGCCATTCCATTTTTGCTGGCAGCATTCGCCACCGACTCGTTCCTGCGCTGGTCGCAGGGTTTTAAACAGTATTTCTCCATCATCGAGAAGTTCTCCGGTGCCTTGTTGATTGTGGTCGGCATGATGATTTTTCTGGGCAGTTTCAGCATGGTTTCCGGTTGGCTGATTGAATGGTTCCCGGCTCTGGCTGATATTGAAGGCGCATTTTCCGGTTTGGCGCAATAACGATTCCATCATGCGAAAACTGGTCAAATAGGGCGGTGTTCGAGTTGAGTGCAAGGCGCATGGGTAGCTACCGCACGTGCTTTCAGCATGCGCATATTGTGCGGCATAGAGAGGTGTAAGCATGTTTACAGTATATGGCCCGGGTGTGACCGATCCGATTGCTCTGGACAACCTGTTTGTACGCCCGGCGGTCACGAAAACAGCTGCTATCGCGGCGAAACAGGCCATCAAGGAGGGGGCTGATCATGGCTCTTCGCCTGCCTCTGCATACAGCTCTGCGATGGGGAAACAGAAATATCAGGCCGCTGAACGCGCCACCGAGCGCCGTCCTTTGCTGAAAGCGGCACAGCTGATGACTGTGCCGGTGACATATGTTTTATCCACTGCGTCTGTATCTGAGGCATTGGAACTGCTAAGTACGCAGGCCTTTCGTCATATTCCTGTGTTGTCGCCCGATCAACAGCTGGTCGGCATGGTTTCGGACAGGGATATCGTGCGCTGTATGTGCGGATCAGGTTCGGTTTGTATGCACTGTGCTGAGGATAAACAAGAAATTCTGATTGAGGCAATGATGAAAACTCATGTGCTCAGTGCATCTGTGGAAACCGATGCCCGCCATATTGCCAGGCTGTTTG
>CAZXAI010000103.1:0-5677 GCA_964638265.1 uncultured Zetaproteobacteria bacterium | reverse complement strand
GCATATTCAGGCCTTCGGCCAGCCTGAAACCTACCCGCACCCGGTTAGTTCAGTGGATATGATTCAAACCCATGCCTCATGGGTATTTCTGGCCGGCCCATTCGCCTATAAATTCAAGAAGCCGGTGGATTTCGGTTTTATGGACTTCTCCACGCTGGCAAAACGACAGTATTTCTGCCGCCAGGAATTAACACTGAACCGCAGATTCGCGCCGACGCTGTACCTGGATGTATTGCCCGTTTATCAACACGGGAGCGCATTCAGCCTGAGCGCGCCCGGTGTGATTATCGATTACTGCCTGAAAATGACCCGTTTCGAACAATCCGCCCTGCTGGATCAAAAACTGGCGAACGGCGAGCTGGCAGCACAATGGATGGATGATCTGGCCTGCGATGTGGCTCGTTTCCACGCCCAGGTGCAAATCCACGATGCCAGCGGCTTCGATCATGCCGCCCTGCTGGCCGATCATATTCACGACAATCTGGCTGTAGCCGCCCGCTATACCGGCCTGGCCATCACCCCGACTACGCTGAACACATTGACTGCTTTTTCAGATACAGCGCTGAAAAACAGGCAGGCTGCACTGCAACAGCGCCAGCGCGAACGCCATATCCGCCATTGCCATGGCGACCTGCATTTCAGAAATATCACCCTGATAGATGGCAAGCCTACCCTGTTTGACTGTATCGAATTCAATGACGCCTATCGTATTATCGACACCATGAACGATGTCGCTTTCCTGGTCATGGACTGCGATGCACATGCCCGCCCTGATCTGGGCATGCGTTTCCTGTCCCGTTATCTGGAATACTGCGGCGATTACGCCGGTCTCGAGCTGCTGCCGCTATACCTGTTCTACCGCGCCAGCGTACGCGGCAAGGTGGCCTGCATTCTGGCCGATGAATTATCGCCCGATCAGCAACAACCGCAGTGGCAGGAAGCCCGGCGTTATTTCGAACTGGCATCCCGTTACACCCAGGCCGCAAGGCCCCGGCTATTTGCTATCGGCGGTCTCTCCGGTAGCGGCAAAAGCCATCTGGCCTTGCTCGCTTGCGGCAAAGAGCGCGCCATTATCATCCGCACCGATGCCACCCGCAAACGCATCGCCGGCGATATCCCGGAACTGGAACTATACGGCAAAGCGATGCATATCCGCACATACGCCGCCATGTTCGATGCCGCCCGCACAGCGCTGGCAGCCGGTTTTTCTGTCATTCTCGATGCCACCTTCCTGCATCCGGATTCGCGCCGGCAGGTGCATGAACTGGCGGCTGCATGCGCCGTCCCCTTACATTTCTACTGGCTGGATATCGATACAGACACATTACGCAACAATATTTGTCAGCGCCAACAATCCGGCCATGATATTTCCGATGCCGATCTGGCCGTGCTGGATGTACAACTGGCCGAATATCAGCGTCCGTCCGAAGCATGGGTGTGCTTTCTGAATACCAGCGGACGCTGGCCGGGGCTGGTAACATGAAACAAATAACGCACCGTACGCCCGAATAGTGCTGAATATCTCCAGCATCGCATTGTCATGTGGATGTCACAGAAATCCCATAGTATAGCACACATTTTTTACGGAGGCGCTTCATCAAGATCACACACCTGTCCATTCTCGATGCCACGTCGGAAGGTATTCTCGTGGTCAACCAGCAGGGCACCATTATATTTTCCAATCGCACCGCCAATGCGATGCTGGGATACAAAACCGGCGCACTGCACGACAAGCCGGTTGAAGTCCTGATCCCCGAAGCGCTGCACCGCACCCACCAGCGATTGCGCGAAGATTATTACCAGCAACCGGTTGCCCGCATCATGAGCGAAAAACGACGCCTGCTGGCAGTTAAACAGGATGGCAGCAAAATTCCGGTTTGCATCAGTCTGAAGCCCGCCACATTGGCTGACCAGCAACTGGTGGTGGTCGGCATTGATGACATCAGTGAACTGGAAGCTATCGAACAGAACAAGGCGCAGGCTCAAAAGCTGGAAGCGCTCGGTGAAATGGTCAGCGGCATCGCTCATAATTTCAATAATATCCTGGCTGGCATCAGCGGCCAGTCATACCTGCTTCAGAGCCAGTTTCATCTCGAACCAATGGCCAGTCAAAAGGTGCAGAGCATCGATACGCTGTGCGAAAAAGCATCCACTATGATTCGTCAGCTTATGTTATACGCCCGCAATGGCGATGCCGATGCCAATGCCGAGCGCCATAAAACCAATATCATACCCGCCATCAGACAGGCTGTGGATTTATGCAGGCTCGGGCTACCGGCCCGCATCGAGCTGATCGAGCAGTTCCGCCTGGAATATGCCCAGCTACTATGCGAGCCGGGCCAGGTGCAACAGGTGATTATCAACCTGATCAACAACGCATTGCAGGCAATCGGCGATAACGCAGGCGGCAGAATTGCGGTCAAGGTCATGGAATGCCCGACTTGCGGCTGCGGACACCCCAAATGTCCGGTCAACCTGTCGTGCAACACCAGGCAGGCAGGGCCATTGCTCTGCGTCAAGGTGAAAGACAACGGCTGCGGCATTCCTGATGCGGCTCTGGATCGAATCTTCGATCCTTTTTTCAGCACCAAACCGAGCGGCGAAGGCACCGGCCTGGGTTTATCCACCGCCTTCGGCACCATTGGTCAGCTCCATGGCCACATCACCGCCAGAAACCGCAACAAGCAGGGTGCTGAAGTACAATTTTTCCTGCCCATCATCAGCGATGAACATGATCTGCCACAACTGACCAGGGTGGAAAAAACGACTCCGGCAGACAGGCCTGCAACCATCCTGCTGATGGAAGACGACGATGACATGCTGCAGCTGCTGGGAGATATTGTGGAAGGATTCGGATACCGTACGATTGCCGTATCTGATGGCGATGAAGGCGTCGCGGCGTTCAACGCCTGTTGCAACCGGATTGATCTGGTCATTACCGATATCGCCATGCCGATGATGGATGGCCTGACAGCCATGCGGGGCATTCGCAAGATCAGGCCGGACATCCCCTGCATTTTCCTGACCGGATTCAGCGAAACCATGCATGAGCTGGGCGAGCAGGATATTGTCATGATGAAACCGTTCGACATCATCAAACTCAGCAAGGAGATTGACCGACTGGTCAGCGTCCGGAAACAACCGGCCTGCACCAGCTAGCCTGCACGCCGCTCGATAAAACACCGCATAAGCGGAACGATAAGTTCGATGCACAGAGAACAGAGTCCACCTCTGAGAAAGGTGTGCTGGTTCAGCGGTTCATTGGAATCATACATGTATTGAATATACTCGAAAAAACCATGAACGTATTGAACGTTGTGTCTTCGTGCCTTTGTGGTTCCAGGCTTTCCTGTTTGGTTCCGGCTACGCTGGACTGGGTGTTAGTAATCCAGCAGCAGTTCCACCCTCGGCGGCGCCTGCTGCTTCGTCTCATCAATGCCCGGATGACAGTTAAACAGTTGCTTACCAGCGATGCCGAGTGTGCGCAGTGCGGCGATGACCAGATCTGAACGCTGCTGCGCCAGCGCCAGCAATTGCGTATCATCCAGCGCCGCCTGAACGCTATAGGCGCGCTCCGGCAATTTTTCAGCACCGGGCGCTGCACTGGCCCTGCTGGCCGGCTGTATGATCTGCTCCCCTTCAATGCGCGTAGCGATACCGCACACCTGCAGGCGAAAATCTTTTTTCTTCATCAAGCCTGCAATCTTGCCGATGTAGGCATGCATATCTGCTGACAGCACAGCCTTGCGTTCAGGGAACCGGATGGGCGTCAGCTTCGGCTTCACCGCATCCATGATCATGCCACGAGCCACATCGGCCACCAGAATAATGCTGCCATACGGTTGTAGTGCCAGCGCCGCATAAGTCAGGGCACCCGTTTTTAGCGAGGTCAGCAGCGCCTTGTTAATGATTTGATTGAGGTTGACATCCGGACTATCCAGCGGGCCGCTGACCGGCACGTTCAATGCAATATCGCCCCGCTCATCGAGCAGCATGCCCAGCGCCATATCAACTGACATGCCGCCGGCCAGCCTGATTTTCGACCCGGACTGAGGCCCATGTCGGGGCTGCTCCAGCGCCAGTTTACGAATCAGCACCTTGTTTTTCGAATCAATGCGGTTGTTTGCAATACTGATATCGCTGTCCAGATTGAATTGCCCGGTTTTAATCGACTGCCCCAGATCAGGCTCGACATAGCCGGATAAGGGCGGCAAATCAACGTTGTTCAACACCAGATGCATATCGGCACGCAGTCGTTTAGCTGGCGCAATATTCGTAACCCCGTTCAGGCTCAGGGCGCCCGATTTCCCCAGCCTCATCTGCACATCCAGCCTGCCGCGCTGCTGGCCGGAGGCGTCCAGCGGCGCCAAACGGAACTGCCTGATCTGCACCGTTGTTGTCAGCGCCGGCGACACCGAGGCATCGTGCAGTTTAATCCGGCTGCCCGCGCCAACCACCACTGTATCGATAATAAGCCGCGCTGTTGCCGAACCCGAGCCTGACGGTGTGGCCGCAGTCTGCGGCATAGCATCCTGTTGCGCGGTTCTTTCCGGCTGCTTTCCGGCTATGCCCGCAGGCAACAGCCAGCCGTTTTTTTGTTTCACCAGATGCGCTTGCAGCTGATCGATTTGCAACTGTTTCACACGATATGCGCCGCCTGTTGCCAGCGTTGCCTGTCGAGCCTGAATCCGGCCAATGGACCCCAGTGATATGGCATCATCAGCAGGCAATTGAACGCCCTCAAACATCAACGATGCAAAACTGCCGGACTCAGACCCGTTGATGACCAATTGTTTTAAACTGGCATGGTCGAATGCAGCCAGCCGTTGTTTGCCACCCGTCATTGATTGATTCGGGTTCAGCATATCAGCCTTGTGCATACTCAGTGATTTCAAGCGCACCATATCACCGGAACCGATGGTAAGGCCAGCCAGTTTGGCACTTTCCAGGTGCACGCTTTGATTGTCCGGAGTCAATGCTTCGGCCTGCAAGCCGTTCAACCTGAGTTTGGCCAGACTAATACTGCCACCCAGTCCAACATCCAGCCCGGCAAGGCTGATTTTTTTGAGGTTTATATGGCCCCGCTCACCGGTCGCATGCTTCAACACAATACCTTTCATCCCCAACGATGCGATGCGGACATGCCGCGCCTTATGTTGGTCTGATTTCTTCCCCGCAGACATTGCAATATCGGTCAGCTCTGTTTGCGCAATCAACAAAGACTGGCGATGACCATCAACTGCTTTAGCACCGAGCTTATGCAAAATCAGCTTCGCCACAGCAATATCACCGTCCATGCCGGCATCCAGCCCGTTCATCTGTATACCAGCCAGACGCACATCACCCTGCCCGTTAAGCGCATGCCGGATGCGGAGTTTTTTCAAAACGGTCGATTTGATGTGGATTCGATCCGTATCTGCCAGCGCCATGTCATCGAATTTCAGCTCAGAGACACTGATCTGGCGCTTGTCACGCGCGTCATCAATCTCCAGTCCGCGCAAGGCCAGTGATAGTTTTTTGGTCTGGAGTGTGGCCAGAATATTCTTGTTCCGTAGCGAGAAGGCGATTTCAGCAGCCACCGTTGCACCGACCAACCTGAGACTGTAACCAAAACCGGAGAATGTCGTATCGCCAATCTCGATATGATTGACCATGTGCTGCTGTTGCTGTTGAAGGG
>CAZXAI010000102.1:4587-5730 GCA_964638265.1 uncultured Zetaproteobacteria bacterium | reverse complement strand
CTGGTTGAGCATGGATTAGCCGGGCTTATGGTACTGCTCCTGTTGTTTATATTGCCGTTTATCATCTTCTTTACCAGTCCGTCGCACAGCTTTGAAATCGCTATCGGGCTGGCCATCTGGACGGCGTTTTGCATCCATTCATTTTTCGAGCTGGGTCTGTACAATGCCTCGGCAATACTGATGGGACTGATTGCCGGTCTAAGCGGTATATTGAACGGCAAGAGAGAGTAAATATGATCCTGGTCATTGGCGATATTATTGTAGATGAGTTTATCTGGGGTGATGTGTCGCGTATTTCGCCCGAAGCGCCGGTGCCTGTCGTATCCGTCAACGAGATTGATCGCAGGCTGGGCGGTTCGGCCAATGTGGTGCGCAATCTGCATGCGCTGGATGAAGCCTCGGCCATGCTGGGCATCGTCGGCGATGATGAACCGGGGCGCTGGGTGCATCATCGACTGGCTGAGCTGAATTCGGATAATCGCGGCGTCCTCACCAAAACCAATGACCGCCCCACCGCCATCAAAACCCGCATTATTGCCCGCCACCAGCAGGTGGTGCGCTATGATCGTGAATGGACGCAGCCGGCGCAGGCGGACAGCCACCAATATATGCTCGGCAGTCTTGAAAAGCTGTTGCCCGATTCCACGGCTGTGATTCTGTCCGATTATGGCAAGGGCGTACTCATACCTGATTTTATTCGCCGCTTAATTGAACGCTTGCAGGGGGGCATTATCGCCGTCGATCCCAAACCCGAGCATACGGAGGCTTATCGCGGCGCGACTGTCATCACCCCGAACCTGCTCGAAGCATCAGCCATGGCCGGGGTGGAAAACATTAATGATGACAAGCATGTAGAGCATATATCTAAAGCATTGCATGAGAAATTAAGCTTACAATATGTATTGATCACCCGCTCCGAAAAAGGCATGAGCCTGTTCGATGGCACACTGCACCACCATATCCCGACCGCAGCGCGCGATGTGTTTGATGTGACCGGTGCCGGTGATACGGTGATTGCCGTTTTCACAGCCTGTCTGGCGCGCGGCGATGATGCTTTGAGTGCGGCTCAAACCGCCAATCGCGCTGCCGGCGTCGTGGTCGGAAAAGTCGGCACGGCCACCGCCAACTGGGCCGAAATCGAGG
>CAZXAI010000102.1:0-4487 GCA_964638265.1 uncultured Zetaproteobacteria bacterium | reverse complement strand
TGAATATTGCTATTGGTATTCCGGCCCGCATGGGCTCCACCCGCTTTCCCGGCAAACCGTTGGCCATGCTGGCTGGCAGGCCGATGATTGAACACGTGATCGATAAAGCCTTGCAGGCCGATCTGGGGCCGGTATTTGTCGCGACCGATGATGAGCGCATTGCTGAAGTGGTTCAAAAAACGGATGCCAGTATCTGCATGACCAGCCCCGACCACCCCAGCGGCAGTGATCGCCTGGCCGAAGCCGTGCGGGATCTGGATTGCGATGTCGTGATCAATGTACAGGGCGATGAACCGCTGATTGATCCGGCAGCCATTCGCGCGGTGGTGGCACCGTTTGCCGATGATGCATACCTGCCGATGGCCACGCTGGCGCACCCGCTGCGCTGCGCATCCGATCTGAACGATGCCAATGTCGTCAAAGTGGTGTGCAATGCCAAAGGGCGCGCCATGTATTTCAGCCGCGCAAGCATCCCCTACCCGCGCAGCGGTGATTCGCATGCCCTGCAACATGTCGGGCTATATGCCTACCGCAAGGAGTTTTTGCTCATTTACCCATCGCTTGCAGCCTGCGAAGTCGAACAGACGGAGCAACTGGAACAGTTGCGCGTGCTATACCACGGTTACGATATCGCCGTGAGCATCGGCGATTTTCACTGCATTGGCGTAGATACGCCCGCCGATCTTGCCCGCGCCGAAACCATGCTCGCAATCAGGGCCTGATCATCGCAATCAGCCGGCAGATAAAGCACCGGCCTGAATAGCTGTCAGCGCAATGGTATAGACTATGTCTTCAACGGATGCACCCCGGGACAGGTCATTAACCGGTTTACGCAGGCCCTGCAACATCGGCCCGATACTGACCACGTGCGCACTGCGCTGAACCGCCTTGTAGGTTGTATTGCCGGTATTCAGATCGGGGAACACAAACACATTGGCCTTGCCTGCCACCTGACTGTCAGGGGCTTTGCTCTTGCCGACAGAGGTAATGGCTGCCGCATCATATTGCAACGGCCCGTCCACCAGCAGATTCGGCCTGCGCTGCCGAACCATACCGGTTGCCTGGCGCACTTTATCAACATCCAGGCCTTCACCGGATTCACCGGTACTGTAGCTGATCATCGCCACCCTCGGTTCCAGCCCGAAACGGCGTGCTGAATCCGCACTCTGGATCGCAATATCAGCCAACTGGGCGGCATCCGGATCCGGATTAATAGCGCAATCGCCATAAACCACCACCTGATCCGGCAGGCACATGAAAAAGATGGATGAAACCAGTTCGGCAGAATCGCTGGTGCCAATCAACTGAAACGCCGGTCTGACCGTATTGGCCGTTGTGTGCAAGGCGCCGGAAACCAGTCCATCCACATCATCCATCGCCAGCATCATTGTGCCGAGCACAATACGGGCCTGCAGCTGATCCTCGGCAATCTGGGTGGTCATCCCCTTGTGCCGCCGCAATGCCACCATCGGTTCCACATAGCGCGGGCGTATGCTGGCCGGATCTGTAATGACTATATCATCAGCCAATGTGATCCCCTGCGATGATGCGATCTGATGCACCCTGTCCGGATTTCCGAGCAGAATACATTGGGCGATACCCCGCTGGCTGCACTGATTTGCAGCCATGATTGTGCGGGGCTCTTCACCTTCGGGCAGCACAATGCGCCGCTTGCTCTGACTGGCTTGTTGAATCAATTGAAAACGGAATGCAGCAGGCGATAAACGTGGCCGGCGTTCAATGGCACAACGCGCCTTCAGCCAGCCGGCATCCAGATGGTTTGCCACATGATCCATAGCCCGGTCGATCTGCTCATAATCATCGACAGCGACTTCAGCGGGCATATTCGCCAGTGTAGCAGCCGTCTGATATGAACTGCTTTCGACCGCCAATACCGGTATGCCGGTCTGAATCGCCTGTGCACACAGCTCCATAACACGCGGATGCGGTTGCATATCCCCCGTCAGCAGGATGCCCGCCAGCGGCACGCCATTGAGAGCCGACATACATGCCGCAATAAACACATCATCGCGATCACCCGGAAAAATCAGCAATGTCTGGGGATGATAAACACTCAGTGTATTGGCCACAGTGCGCGCACACACTTCAATGCGCTGCACACGACGCCATCTCAGCTTGCCCTCACAGACGATCCGGGCATCCAGATAGGCAGCTACATCCAGCATACGCGGCGCAATCAGCGCCTCCTGCCATGGAATAGCCCCGATAATATGGAAGGGTTTGCCAGTCATATCCGGGTATTCAGCCGGTGCTGATTTCAGGGTTTTCTGACCACAATCCACTGAACATGTCTGCAACGCATCCGCCTGCAATATGGCCTGGCCATCACCGCTTGTCCCGACCTTGTTGAGAATAATACCGACCAAGGCTGTAGCATCGCTATCCCCAAACGCTCCCGCTGCAATATCAATATACTCTTCCAGATCCGCTTCCGGTTTGCCGACCAGAATCACTTCTGCATCCAGCGCCCGCGCAATCGCTGAATTGAGCCGTGTGGCGTAACCGGCATGGCCATCCGCCACCAGCCCTTCGACGATAACCACATCGGCATGGCGCATACTTTGCCGATAAAGCGCCACCACCTCCTCCATCAACGCCTCTTGCTGGCCATTGCCCAGCAATGCGGTGGCCCGTCTGAGGTTGATCGGCGGAGGCGGCGTAATATCGGTCATATGTTCGATCAGCTGGGTGGAACGTTCAGGGCCATGATCGCCATCATGCAACTGGGCCACCGGCTTATAAAAAGAAGTACGAATACCCAGTCGATCCAGGCCGCGCACCAGGCCCAGGCTGACGGTGGTTAAGCCGGCTCCCGAACCTGTGGATACCAGCAGGAAGGTATGACTCATCAGTTATTCTCCTCTCGATTTATCGCGTCTTTCACATATCGGGCAATCATCTTTTCCTCATTCGTTGCAATCACCAGCACCGGCAGAGCAGAGCCCGGCTCATGAATATAGCCAGATGAATGCCGACCGTGCCGGTGATTGCGCTGCTCATCCAGTCTGGCGCCTAAAATCGATACCATGGCAATCACTCTGGCGCGAATCTCAGCCGAGTTCTCACCAATACCGCCGGTGAACACGATGGCATCCACACGGCCAAGCGCCACAGCCAAGCCCCCCAGCGATTTGGCCAGACGGTAACAGAACACATCCACAGCCAGGCCAGCCCGTGCATCACCGGCAGCGGCTGCATCCAGCAGTGTTCGCATATCGTTACTCTGACCGGATAAACCCAGCAGCCCCGACTGCCGGTTCAGCGCATCGGTAATATCCGCCAGTGAAAGGCCGCTACGTCGGGCAATAAAATCGTGCAGTCCCGGATCTATATCACCGCTGCGGGTTCCCATCACCAGCCCTTCCAGTGGCGTCATCCCCATCGTGGTATCCACGCTGATACCGCCTGCAACTGCGGTTGCGCTACAGCCATTACCCAGGTGCAGCGTCAATAGTCGGCAATCGCTCAATTCATGCCCCAGTATGGCTGCTGCTTCGCGAGCCACATAATGATGACTCGTACCGTGAAAACCATAACGGCGCACACCGTATTCGCTATACCAGTGATAAGGTACGGCATACAGGCTGGCGTGGCGCGGCATGGTATGATGAAATGCTGTATCAAAGACTGCGATATGGGGGATGGATGGCAAATATGCCTGTGCAGCACGAATCCCGAGTACATTCGCCGGATTATGCAGCGGCGCCAGATTCGATAGCGCTTCGATGTTTGCAATCACAACATCATCCAGCCGTACTGGCGCAACAAACGCTTCGCCACCATGCACCACCCTGTGCCCGACTGCGACGATAGTGCCTTTATCCAGATGGCAGAACAGCTCGGCCAGCATACGCTGCATGGCGCTGTTGTGATCGGATGCATGCAGATCATGCGCATAGCTGTCGCCTGCGATACGCCAGCTCAGTGCGGCGGCAGGTTCTCCAAGCCGCTGTGCCACGCCTTCAGCCAGCAGTCGCTCCGATAACATATCAATCACAGCCATCTTGATCGATGAACTGCCGCTGTTGATAATCAGAATCATTGTATTAAACCTCGAATAAACCGGCGCGATGGCTTGGCTGCCCCGGTACGCTCTCATATTGTTGTGCGGATACCCGTTCGCATTGTATCACGCCCCGAGCTGTAAACCATCAACTGCGTGCAACACAGTTTTCTGAAGCAGATAAGCTTCGCATCAGGCCGCAGCAGTGCTAAAATAACGCCATGAGCAGGAAAAAAGAAGCCGTCATCAAAGCCGTATTGTTCGATCTGGACGGCGTATTGTATGTCGGCGATCATATCATTTCCGGTGCGGCCCAAAGCGTGCAGCACATGCTGGATTTAAACCTGCCGGTGGCAGGTCTGACCAATACGACCACACAACCCAAATCCGCCATCGCCAACAAACTGGCCGGTTTCGGCATTCCGATACATGCGTCCGATATCTACACGCCTGCCGCCCTGGC
>CAZXAI010000101.1:0-5752 GCA_964638265.1 uncultured Zetaproteobacteria bacterium | reverse complement strand
AGGGAACCGCTATAATTACCATATAGCGCCTGCACATCCGTTTTAACCGACCAGTCGCCTTCTGCTGCCAGCGATTGCTGCTGCATGCCCATCAGCCCGGTAATCAAACCGGCCACCATCAATAAGCCAGTTTTTACCATTCCTTTTCGTTTCATACCAACCCCCAATTTATCTACCTGTTTCATCGTGCTACTCCTGTTATTCGTTATGTTGTTCGTTACCTGTCACAACCGTCCATGCCGGTATGCCTGCATCCGCTTTCTGGCCTATTTCCAGCAGTGTGGCTTCGAGCACAGTGTCCTTGGCTGATAGCATGCTGATCCGGGTGCAGCCGAGCCGTGGTTCAATATATGCCAAGGTGGTTAGCTGTACAGATGCTCCCAGCGGCAGTTGCAGACGATGCGCGCCATTTTGCTGCCACCGCCCTTCAGTCCAGCGACGTTCGTAATCGCTATCGAGACCGCCACCCAGCGGCAGCACCAATTGAGCAAGCAAGCGCTGTAACCGTGTGAGGGGCAATAGCGTCATCGATGGTTGATCGCGCCATGATAACTTCCCTTCTGTGAGCGGAGTTAAACCCAGGGCCAGCAACCAGGCGTCCAGAAATTGATCTGCCGGCCCCTCACGATCATAAAAAGCCAGCAAATGTTCCTGGGCGGTAAATGCGGCACTGGCGCCGGAATCGGTCTCCAGCCGCAACGCTCCGAGCAAATTCAGCGTTACCGACATATAACGCTTTTTCAACACATCACCCTGCTTGCCCGGCTGGCGCACCTGATAGCAGAATCGCCTGCCCACATTCATTCTCAAGCTGTCCACCAGCGCCATATCCGTTTTGGGCGTCATCACAGACGCCCCTTCTGCTGGCCGTGAGAACAGCCGGAACTCAGCCCTGTTCGCAGCCGTGGCCTGAAACATGACCGTAGTTAAATGGAACGGAGCCGTTGGGCTACCCAACGGTTCTCCACGTTGCACATGCAAGTGCAAATGCGGCTGCGGCGAACGCCCTGATGAGCCACATTCAGCCAGTTTCTGAGCCGGATTGACGTATGCTCCCACCTCAACGGCGATGCTGCCTTGCCTGAGATGCGCCAACAGGGCGTATAAGCCGTTGTCCATACGAATCAGCACATGATTACCCCAGTTATTATCCATATCCACCTGACCGGGCGCATTATCCGGCAGGCTGTCCAGTGTTTTGACCACGAATCCGGCCACCGGCGAGAGCACGGGCAAGCCAAAACAGTAATAGTCGCTCAGCGCCGTGCCATCGGTGCGGTAACTTTGACCATGCTCGATAATGTAAAAATCCAGTGCATGTTGCCAGGGCGGCTGATGCGTATGCGGGCCGTTAAAGCCCTGATAAATATCCCAGCGCCCGTAAAAAGGCGCCAATACCGGCAGGCTGCCGAACTCGCCATGCCGGGCAATGGCCAGACGGGTGCGCTCGGCACTCTTCTCCGGCAGAGCTGGAGACTCCAGCGTCACCTGTAGCGATTCCGAAGCCGGACGTTTGGTCAGGGCAATCAGGATAAGCATGGTCGTGATCAGAAAGGGTAGCGCCATCACCGGCAGGCCATAGACCAGCATAAAGGTTTCGGATGCGGCGGTGACTAATGCTGCAATCACCGCGCCCACCATGGCCAGTATAAAGCTGTAAACGCCCGGCACCGTAAAAATGCCGCCCAGCGCCATGGCCACCAGAATAAAATTAAATCCGTTCCAGGCTACCAGATCGGGATGCGGGCTACCGGACAGGAATGAGTAGGTGGTAAAACCACATAAAAATCCGGCCACAGCCAGCAGGGACAAATAACGCGATGTGATCACCAGCCCGACAAACATCAGCATGCCGGCCAGCGGATGCGGGGTAAAAAAAGCCGAACCAAGGGCGGTAAAAAACTGGTCAATCAAGGGGGAGATATACGCCTCACGCGGCGCCATCGGCAGCAGATAACGGCTGAGCGTGCCGTAACTGTGCGCCGCCAGCGTCACCGTTAATGCGACTACGACAAATGGCAAACTCAGTGCCGGTAACCTGTCCAGTCGCCACAGGACATCGGCCATGGCCACGGTGGCAAACACAGCCAAGACAGCACCGAGTACAATCAGCACGGCCAGATACATATCCAGCTGGTAATACGCGCCCAGCGACAGCCCGACCAGCAGGCTATTGTAAATATGCAAGCCGCTGCCCAGATTTCTGAACTGCAATAATTTGGCCGTTACCATGCCCGCCAGTGCAGCCAGCAATCCGGCCAGCGCAGTATTGGGAAACCAGAACGTAGCCGCAATGAACAGGCCGCCAACCAGCGGCCTTTCCGCGAACAGGATCGAGCCGTAGGCTCTGAACAGGCCTGCTGCTGTCTCCCTGGCATTGCCTAGCACGGAACTCATCATTACAGCGCCGCTAGCGGCTCCACTGAACACAGATGCTCAGGAACAGATTCCTGCGCAGTCATGACCCGTAAATCTTCCGCCGCACGAACGACGGACACCGTCTGATCGACATGGATCATCACCACATTGGGACGATATTCGATAAACTGCATCCACTGGGTATTGTTGTATGCCCCCACCTGATTAAATACCAGCGAATCACCGATATTCAGCGGCGGCAACATCACCGAGGAACGCATCACATCGATGTTCATGCACAGCGGCCCGTACAGCACCGTGTCCTCCGGCACGCCTTCCAGCACCCGCGTTGGCGTTACCTGATGGTTGTACCAGAAGCCGGTAAACAACAGGTTCACACCGGCATCAATGACCACCGACTTGCGTCCGTCCGGCATGCGTTTATTGGCTACCACGGAAGTCACCAGAATCTCCGTATCATCGACAATCGCCCGGCCACTTTCCATAATCAGGCGCGGCCTGCTTTTACCCTGCTGCTCGCGACCCCGTGTTGCATCATTCAGGGCATTGCAGATCGCTTCAGCATACTGATCCAGACTTGGCACTACCTGCTCCGGCGGCAGATAGGTGCCCTGCAAGGAGTTCATCGAGGCGAAACCGCCGCCGATATCAATGCTCTCGATACGGCAGCCGGTCTGTGTTTCCACTTCTTCCATAAAGCCGCACATAATGCGAACCTGGGCTGCATAAGCGCGCGGATCGAGCACGAACGTGCCCAGATGGCTATGCAGACCGCACAGGTTCAACTGCCCGCTATCACCGAGAATACGGGCTGCATCCATGGCCTGACCGGATTCGATATTGAACCCGAACCGGCTCCATGGCTCGGTATAGCCGGTATCGAAGTTCAGTCGCATGGTCACATCGACCTGTTTATCCGCAGCTCTGGCCACATCCTCCAGCAGGTAGATCTCATCGAGATTATCCAGATGAATGCGCCCGCCTTCGGCCACCACGCGCTCCAGAATCGCACGCTCCTTGTGCGGGCCATTGAACAGGATTTTCTCAGCCGGAACGCCGAGCGAACGCGCTTTTTCATACTCGAAGGCCGATACGACTTCCGCCCAGGCGCCTTCCTGATGCAGCGTATTGCAGACTGCGCCCAGGTAATTGGTTTTATACGACCAGCTGTAGGTCACATTGCCATAACGTGTTTCAAAGGCGCGCAACAGTTTGCGCACATTATCCCTTAATCGTTTTTCAGACAGGATAAACAGCGGTGAGCCGTACTGTTCCAATAAGGGTTGAATCGCAACACCTTCAAAACTGTCCTGACACTGGCCGCCACTAACACTGCCAAACTTGTTCAGCGCACCGATGCGGTGCGGCATCAATGTCGGCTTGCTCCATGTTTTCTTTTCGTCACTCATGATTCAACTCCATTACTGTTCTTGCTGGTTATATCGACAGCATCACTGCGTTTGGGCATATAACTGCCATACATCGACATCGACTCAAATGTCTTCAGATCAATCACCGTTTCCTGGGCATAACGAATCATCATCATGCCTGTTTTGGCTGTTCCCAGCGTCACATCCTGCCCTGTAATCAGCTGCACTAGCGCCACCGGCAAATTACTGTCGGCCTCGGCCGCCAGGTAAATCCAGGCCGGAAAACGCGGGTTGATTTCTATCAATAGATACTGCCCGTCCTTCTCCTTGAGCATTTCCACTTCCAGCGGCCCCGCCCATTGCAATGCTTCGGCCAGCTTGTTGGCATCATCCAGCAAGTGTTGATCCTTAATGGTCACGCACGACCAGGCCTTGCCCTTGTCCGTCACCGCCTGCTTTCGCATCATCACCGAACCCAGCAGCTTGCCCTTGCCATCGCCCACCGCCGTCAAATTCACTTCGTGCCCTTCCACAAAACGCTGTACCAGTACCGGATAACCCCAACTGGCCGCCACGTTCCTGAACGCCGCTGCGCCCTCATCGGCATTGTGCACAATCGTGGCATCATAAAAGATACCCTTGACCACCATCGGATATTTCCAGCCATCATCATGGCAACGGTAGAAGAAGTCGGCGCTGGTAATGTTTTTGGTTTCCGGATAGCGAATGCCGGCACTGTGGGCCAGCTCGCCGAGCCTATCCTTGTTGCGATCCCGCAACTGGCTGACATCGGGAATCAGCATGGCAATGCCCAGCTGCTCGAATTCATGGTGTAAACGCGTAAAACTCAGCAGCTCCGCATCCAGGCATGGAATCAGCACATCAATCGATTCCTGCTCCTGCACAAAGGCCATGCGTTCCATCAGCTGCTGCTCACCGGCTGATGGATAAGGCAACAGATAGGATGCATCACTGATTTCATGCAGATACAGGCCAGGATCGAGCACATCATAGCCCAGCCCGATAATGCGAATCTGATCGCCGTAATGCAGGCGCAAACAGCGCGCCACCGCCAGCCCCGGGCCCGGATTATCCGGTTTGGCATTCATGCCGGTAATGGCAATCGTCAATCGTTTCTGGATGGCAGCATTCATGCCAGAAATTTCCGCAACTGACCGGAAAACTCGGTCACATCACGCTGCACATCAGCAGGATTCACATTGAAATCCTGGTCGATACTGGCCATCAATGCTTCGACATCATCATTGTGTTGCAGGAAACGCAGAATATACAGCCCGACTGCATTGGCCGAAAAACTGCGCCCGTTCACCGGGTCAAATACAAAGCCACTGTCATTCAAGGCAAGGCGTTGCAATATTTCTCTGTCTGGAAACATCCCCTTGTTAGCAGTCTCTGTTTCCCATGGTAATTGACTCATCAATAACTCCTTTTGCCTGTTCCGATCTGTATTGTCGGGACGCCAGGCACGATAAATTTTTTGCATCAGGTGATCAGCCAGCACTTCGGGCGCAACTCCGACAGGCGCCGAACTCAACAGCTCTATGCGCAACAGGATCACGCGATAGAACTGGGAGCGACATGCATCCAGCTGATCACGGAGGTAGGGTGTTTCCATGGGCTGGCAGCATAAAAAGGAGAGCAATGCTTCCTGTTTTAATAACTGCTGAACCACATACGCCAAACCACCGCGTCCACCGGGCATCGCCTCCAGCAACAGGCGCACAGACTCACCTCGTTGCTCGATCCAGGCTTCCAGCATGGCATCCTTGGATGCAAAATGGCGAAACAGCACACCGTCGGAGATGCCTGATTCCCTGGATACCCGCTGGGTAGTCAGAAATGCCAGTTGATCCTTGCCTGCTATGCTGTCCAGTGCCTTAAGCACCTGCCTGAAGCGTTGCATGGCCGTTGCAGTTTTGAACGACAAGCTACCCATGTCGCGAAACCAAAATGAGAGTATTTACTTTCACAAGCATTTATTT
>CAZXAI010000100.1:0-5772 GCA_964638265.1 uncultured Zetaproteobacteria bacterium | reverse complement strand
GGCCCACGGACAAGAAAAAAATCATGGTGCTCGGCGGCGGCCCCAACCGTATCGGCCAGGGCATTGAATTCGATTATTGCTGCGTACATGCTGCCTTCGCGCTGTCAGCAGACGGTTATGAAACCATCATGGTCAACTGCAATCCGGAAACGGTTTCGACCGATTATGATACCTCCGACCGCCTGTATTTCGAGCCGCTGACCTATGAAGATGTGATGGCGATTGTGGATGTGGAGCAGCCGACCGGCGTGATTGTGCAGTTCGGCGGCCAGACGCCGCTGAAACTGGCGGATTCACTGGAAAAAGCCGGCGTGCCGATTATCGGCACCAGCCCGGATATGATTGACCTGGCTGAAGATCGTGAACGCTTCCAGCAGTTATTGCATGAATTAAAACTGTTACAGCCGGAAAACGGTACGGCCCGCTCTACCGCAGAAGCGGTGGCCGTAGCGGATGATATCGGCTATCCGGTGGTGGTGCGTCCATCCTATGTGCTGGGCGGTCGCGCCATGCAGATTGTGCATAACGAAAAGGGACTGCTGCGTTATATGCGCGAGGCGGTGCAGGCATCACCGGATCATCCGGTCTTGCTGGATCGTTTCCTCAACAGTGCGATTGAGCTGGATGTCGATGCATTATGCGATGGCCGCCGGGTTGTGATTGGCGGCATTATGGAACATATCGAGGAGGCCGGCGTACATTCGGGCGATTCGGCCTGCTGTTTGCCGCCGCATTCGATTTCCGATGCCATGATTGCCGAAGTCACGCGCCAAACCGAAGCGCTGGGGCTGGCGCTGAATGTGAAGGGGCTGATGAATATCCAGTTCGCGCTACAGGGTGAAACGCTATACGTGCTGGAAGTGAATCCGCGCGCCAGTCGCACGGTGCCGTTCGTATCCAAGGCGACCGGCAAACCGCTGGCCAAGATTGCCGCCAGAATCATGGCCGGACAAACGCTGGATGATCTGGGTATAGCTGAAATCCCGCAGCCGACTGATTTCAAGGCGGTCAAGGAAGCGGTGTTCCCGTTTGTAAAATTCCGGGGTGTTGACCCGTTATTGAGTCCGGAAATGAAATCGACCGGCGAAGTGATGGGTATTGCAGACAGCTTTACGGCTGCTTTTTCCAAAGCGCAACTCGGGGTGGGTGTGAACCTGCCGGCATCCGGCACGGCCTTTATTTCGGTGCGTGAAGCGGATAAAGGGGCGGCAGTGGAAGTGGGGCGCGTACTGGCCGGAGCGGGCTTTAAACTGCTGGCCACCAGCGGCACGAACAGAGCGCTGAACGAGGCTGGCTTACAATCGGAAAGCGTGCCCAAGGTGATTGACGGGGTGCGACCGCATATTGTGGATCGCTTGCTCAATGATGAAGTCGATCTGATTATCAATACAACCGAAGGCGAACAGGCGATCAAAGATTCGAAGTCGATTCGGCAGGCCACGCTGGATCGCGGTATTGCCTATTATACCACCATGGCAGGTGGTTTGGCGGCAGCGCAAGCCATTGCCGGCCATTCGGATGTCACCAAAGTGAAGAGTATTCAGGAGTATCATAATCTGTGAGGCGTCAGGTGTGAGGGGAGAGGAATAATCCCCTGATACCTAACCCCTGACGATGCAATCAAGGAGAACAAATGGAACGAGTTCCAATGACCAAGCAGGGAGCGGAAACCCTGAAAAAGACCGTTGCGTATCTCAAAGGCGAAAAACGACATCAGATTGTCGCTGCCATTGAAACAGCGCGGGCGCATGGCGATTTATCGGAAAATGCCGAGTATCATGCCGCCAAGGAAGAGCAGGGCATGAATGAAGCGCGTGTGGCTGATATGGAAGACAAGCTGGCGCGGGCGCATATCATTGATCCGGCTACGATTACGGCGGAAAAGATTGTCTTCGGTGCGACGGTGGAGTTGATTGATCTGGACGAGGGTACGGAAATCACCTATCAGATTGTCGGTGTGGATGAAGCCGATATCGAGGCTGGCAAGATTTCGATTACATCGCCGATTGCGCGCGCCCTGATCGGCAAGGAAGAGGGCGATGCTGCCGTGGTGCAGGCGCCGGGCGGTGAACGCGAGTATGAGATTCAGTGTATTGAGTATAAGTGAGGCGTGAGGGGGCAGGCGTGAGCGTGGATTGTATCCGGGTGGGTTCGGTTCGGTTGTGTCTGGCCTTGATGCTGGGCCTGCTGGTGGTGAGCGGGTATGTGGTGGTGCCGGTGCTGTTTGCCAAAGCCGGTTCGCATGCGCTGGCCGGAGCGCTGGCGGGCGCTGTTTTTCATGTGGCCAATATGGGCATCATCTTTTTGGCAGTGACCGTGATGGTGTTCTGGTTGAGAATGGCCAAATCCGGCATGCTGATTGGCCGCTGGCGCTGGTCGCTGTTATTGCTGGTGGCCGCCCTGGTAGCGATTAATGAATATGGCGTTACGCCGGTGATTATCGATTTAAAAGCGCAGATGGGGCCGATTGATCTGGTGGCTGATGATGATCCGCTGCGTAAATTATTTGGCATCTGGCACGGCGTCAGCGCCTTGATTCATATGGGGGCGGCCATTGCGACTGCCTTGCTGGTTGCGCTCGGCGCTGCAAAGTCGGCTGCATGTGAGAAAGCATGTCCTACATAAGCGACTGGTGGAAAAAGTGGATGGCAGACACCGAACTGATGATGCTGTTGGCGTCGCTGCTGGTGATATTTGTGCTGCTGATGCTGCTTGGCCCGGTATTAACGCCGGTGTTAATGGGGATCGCGCTGGCCTATGTGCTGGACGGCGTGGTGGATCTGCTGACCCGCTGCAAGTTCCCACGCATGCTGGCCATTGCCGTGACTGGCGGCGGAGCGCTGCTGTTGCTGCTGTTCACGTTGCTGGCTGTATTACCTGTTTTGACCGAGCAGGTTGGACGGCTGGTATCGCATGCGCCGCAATATGTACAATCGATTCGGGAGATGCTGCAACAGTTGCAGAGCAATTATGCCGAGTGGATTAATCCGAGTTATTTGCAAAAAGTCATTGCTGCGCTGGCGGCAAAATTGCAGGAGTGGGGCGGGGCGTTGCTGAGTTTTTCCATCGCCTCGATTCCGGGCATGATTACCTTGCTGGTATATGCCGTGCTGGTGCCGGTGATGGTATTCTTTTTTCTCAAGGACAAGATGGAAATTATTGCCTGGGGCAAGCAGTTCCTGCCGGCTGAGCGGGTGTTGTTAAAGCGCGTCTGGGAGGAGCTGGATACACAGATCGGCAATTATATTCGTGGCAAGTTCTGGGAAGCGTTTCTGGTCGGTATTTCCATGTGGCTGGTGTACTGGTGGATGGGGCATGAATATGCCCTGCTGCTCGGCGTTTTGACCGGCATGTCGGTATGGATTCCGTTTGTCGGCGCAGCCGTGGTTACTTTTCCGGTGATTTTGCTGTCGTTTTTTCAGTGGGGCTGGACGGATACCATGGCCTATAGCGTGCTGGCCTATGCCATTGTGCAGACCATTGACGCCAATGTGGTGATTCCGTGGCTGTTTTCAGAAATCGTTAATCTGCATCCGATTGCCATTATTGTCGGGATTCTGGTATTCGGCAGTCTGTGGGGCATTATTGGCGTGATTATCGCCATCCCCATGGCGGCGCTGGTAAAAAGCGTGGTGTCGATTGTGCTGGAAAGACGTTCGCACAATCAGCAGACTGATCAGGATGAATTGCAAGCACAGTAAGAATGTTTAGTCTGCGCCAGCTGCTACGCAACAACTGATGAATGAATCACTGAGGATAACTACATGAATGACAAAGCACCTGTGACAGGGACAGTAATGCCTGAGGGGAATGCGCCTTCACAAGGGGAAATGGATGAGCTCAAGCGCGATATGCGTTCGGCGCAGTGGACGCATTGGGCTCAGGCCAACCAGAACAATATTATTGCAGCAGTGATTGCAGTGGTTGTGATATTAATAGCCGGCGGCATGTGGCAGGAGCATAATAAATCACAACACGGCGCTGCAGCCACCCTGTATCAGCAGGCCATGAATGAGCATGATGCAAGCAAGCAGCAGGCTTTGATGCAGAGCGTGATTACGCAGTTTGGCTCCAGCAGCTATAGCGCGCTGGCGCAGATGCAGCTGGCGCATCTGGACAAGCCCCATGCGGAAGCGCATTTACAGGCCTTGATCGAACATCCCGAAGCCATGAAAGAATGGGTATGGCAGGCGCGTCTGGATATGGCGGCCATCAAGCTGGAGCAGGGCGATAAAGCGGCAGCCAGGGCGCTGCTGCAAAAAACGGTTGGTGACCAGTATCAGCAACTGCGCCATTATCTGATGGCGATGGCCGCTGACGATGCGGCGGAAAAAGAAACACAGTTACAAAAAGCGCTGGATGCCATTTCACAGGATGATGTATTGAAGAGCCGGATTGAAACGCTGATCTCACAGCAAGCATCCTGATGCCGATAGCTGGTTTGAATAATCCGCATATGCGGGCCGGGTCTCTGATTCTGGTCTTGTCGGCGCTGATGCTGTTGTCCGGCTGTTCCACTGTTTCCGGCTTATGGTCAGGCGGACGGTCAGCTGCTCCGGCTCAAGCATCTGCAACAACAGCTGTAGAGCATCTGGCTGCGCACAGCACGGCTCATATTTCGCTGCTCTGGCGTAATAATGTGGATCAGCGCAAACCCGCTTCGCCACCTGGATTCAGTTTACCGGCTGCTATTGCAACGGCGCAGGGTGAGTTGGTGGTTGCGGGGGCGCAGGATAAACGTGTGCGCATCTACCGGGGCGATGGCAGCGAAATGGACAGGATTGCCCTGGCCCATGCCGGTGAATCCGGAGCGCTGAAATTATCCAACGGCCTGGTGGTTATCGGAGATGTGGGCGGCATGCTGTATGGTCTGGATGTGCTCAAGGGCAGGATCGTGTGGCGCAAGCAATTGTCCTCAGCTCTGCTGGGCGTTCCGGTTGCAACAGACGACGGATTTATCATTCAGACGTCGAATAATCAGATTTATCGCTTTACAGCGGCTGGGAAAAAACTGTGGAGTTTTTCCGGTCAGCTGGGCGGCCTCGGCATTCACTTGAATCCGTCACCGGTGATTTATAACGGACGCGTGTATGCCATTTTCAGTAATGGCGATGTCATCGCACTGAACGTGGAAAATGGCAATTTCATGTGGAAACGGCAATTGTTGCTCAGCAACAATGCGCCGGTCATGAGTGAGGTAAAGATTCCGGCGGCATCGCCGGTTGTGATTCCGGCAGCCCAGTCTGGTCGCAGTGAAGCCATGCTGGCGGTATCTATTTTTCAGGGCGATCTGTCATTGATATCCTTGCAGGATGGCAGCACGCTCAGTAGCCGAAAATTATCCCTGAAATCAAAGCCGCTACTGATTGGCCATACGCTATTTGCTGCCGATGCGAGCGGCGCCTTGAGCGCCTTGAATACGGCAGGTGCGGAAACCTTATGGAAACAGCAGTTGTCTGATGGTGAACTGACCGGACCCATATTGTGGCAGGGTAATTTGTGGGTGGCAGATGATCAGGCCCGCGTGTTCAAGCTGGATCAGCATGGAAAACTGCTGGCCAGTATACAGCTCGAAGGTCGCGTTGATCGTACGCCTGTCGCAGCCGCTAACGGTGTGCTGGTGCGCAACAACCTTGGCACGCTGTACCTGCTGCGCTGAGGCCGGCTATGTACAGATATCATGACTGATCCGCTGACTCACAGTCATAGCGCCAGTTTGCCGGTGATTGCCATTGTCGGTCGTCCCAATGTGGGCAAATCGACCTTGTTCAA
>CAZXAI010000099.1:0-5777 GCA_964638265.1 uncultured Zetaproteobacteria bacterium | reverse complement strand
GATCAAGCGGGCGCGCGAGCATTTATTCCGGCTCGAACACGGCTCTGAACTGGCATCGGAAACGGGCAAGGCGCAACTGGGTCTGTTTGCTGTGGCCGAAAAGCGACAGCAACAGCAAGAACTGGAGCACTTGCGGCGACTGCATGATAAACTGGCGCAGGCCGATGTGGATGTCATGCGCCCGCTGGATGCACTGACATTTCTCGATACATTAAAAAAAGAGGCGGATGAACTATGAGAACAAGGATGAACACAAGCGGCTGGATCGTAGTGCTGGCGGCGTCCATGCTGAGCAGTTGCACCTGGGTAAAACCGACGGATGCGTCGTTGAATGTGCGGGTGGCCTATCTGAGTCAGGTGGAAACATGCAAACAACTGGGCCGGGCAACGGTATCGGTGCTGGATAAGGTGGCGTTTATTGCCCGCGATGAAGAAGATATGGCCGATGAACTGGAAACGCTGGGGCGCAATGCGGCGGCTGAAATGAAAGGCGATACCATCGTTGCCATGAGCAAAATTGTTGATGGTGAACAGGTATTTAATGTCTATCGCTGTAAATAACGATGACTGATAAAGCGCGGATGCAGCAGCTGTTTCAATCCATTTCCGATGCCTTTGACGCGGGCCGCAGTGGTAGCGAATTGTCAGCCCTGATGTGCCGCAATGTCGATGCCCTGTTGACTGATTTATGGCTAGAAAAAGCGCCCGTAGCCGCCGCCTGCGTGGATTTGGTGGCTGTAGGCGGTTATGGGCGCGGTGAACTGGCGCCGCATTCAGACTGGGATTTGTGGTTTCTGGTGCCGGAATTGTGTCCGCCCCAGGCGGAGCAAGAGATGCAGGCATTTCTGCTGGCGCTGTGGGATATGAATGCAAAAATCGGCCATGCCGTGCGCACCGTGAAAGAAACCTTGCTGCATGTGCATGAGGACTGGTCTTCGGCAACAGCGGCGATGGAATCGCGACTGCTCGCTGGTCAGGGCGATGCCTATCATCAGTTACAATTCAAACTACAGCAGTTCTTCAAGAAAAAGCGCAAGGCATTTGTCACAGCCAAGCTGGCTGAACTGGAAAGCCGCTATGAACGCACCGGCGGCACCGCCTTTCTGATGGAGCCGGACATCAAGGAGAGCAAGGGCGGTTTGCGCGATGTGCAGACGGTGTTCTGGCTGGCCAAGGCGTGGTATGGCTGTACCAATGTGGCCGGCCTGGTGGATCAGGGGGCGATTTCCACGCAGGAAAGAGATCATTTGCTCAGCGCCCAGGATTTCCTGTGGCGATGCCGGGCAGGCCTGCACCTGGAAGTACGGCGGGCATCCGACCGGCTGGGCTTCGAGCAGCAGGTGGTACTGGCCGAGCGGATGCATTATGAATCGGCCCAGCATCTGCCGGCAGTTGAGACATTCATGAAAGATTATTTTCGCCATGTGGGTCGCATTTCCAGGGTAACAGGCCTGATGCGCATGCATTTCAGGGAACAGCTGCATCCACAGCGTTTTACATTCAAACGCGATATCGGTGACGGATTTACCCTGGAAGGACAGCGGGTCGGCATCAGTCATGAGCATGTATTCCGGGAAGCGCCTTTAAGGCTGCTGCGCATTTTTCATATCTCGCAGCAGGACAGGCGCATGCTGTCGAGTCAGGCGCTGCGTCAGATTCGCGCTGATGTGATGCTGATTGATGATGATTTCCGCAATGATCCCGAGGCGCACAAACTGTTTTTGCACATCCTGAGGGCCAACCGCAATGTGCACTGGAGCCTGCGCGGCATGAATATTACCGGCGTACTGGGTCGGTTTATCCCCGAGTTTCGCAAGGTGGTCGGGCTGGGTCAGTTCAATCGTTATCACGCCTATACTGTGGATGAGCATACCTTGCGTGCGATTGGCGAGGCGCGCAATTTCTGGCATCGGGATCGGGAGATGCGTTTGCCGCTGGCTCATGATGTGTGTCTCAAGATTCAACGGCCGGAGCTGTTGTACCTGGCCTTGTTATTTCATGATATTGCCAAGGGCATGGTCGGGGATCACTCAGAAAACGGAGCCATCATCGCACGCGGTTTTTGCCAGCGCATCGGTCTGAATCGCGATGCGACTGATTTGATCGAATGGCTGGTGCGCGAACATTTGCTGATGGCAGTCAAATCCCAGCGTTTTGATCTGTCCGATCCGGAAGTCATCAGCGCCTTTGCCGAGCGCGTGGGTGATATTGAGCGCTTACGCTATCTATTGCTGCTGACCGTGGCTGATATTGCAGCGGTGGGGCCGAATGTCTGGAACGACTGGAAAGGCACGCTGCTGCGTGAGATCTACCATGCCACGGCGCAATGCTTACTGGGCAAGCAGGCAGGCGGCGAGGCCGGTGCACTGCGTTACCGTACGCGACTGGAAACCGTGCTGGAAACAGCCGAAGGCAACAAGCAGGCGCTGCGGGCGGCGCTGGATTTACTGTCCATCCCCTGCGTGATGCATTTCCCGCCGAGACAATTACGCAAAATCGCTGAATTGCTTGTGAAGCATGCCGATGATGCCGTGCATATATGGGTCGATAAGGAGCGGGCTGAAACGCTGGCCTTTGTAGTGGCTCGCGAGCGAATCGGGCTGTTTGCCGCGCTAGCGGCAACACTCACATCGGGCAATGCCAGCATCGTAGCCGCTCAGGCGTATCAACTGGCCGATCACCGCCGGGTGCTGGATGTATTCCATTTACAGGCATCCGATAGCGGATCATTCGATATCGCAGCCGATCTGGAACGCATGCAGGCACGCATCAGCAGCTTGTTGCAGCAGGATGACATCAAAACAGTACAACTGGACAAGGCATTTAAGGTGAATGTGTTGATGCGGCGCGTACCAGTGCGCGCCCGTGAATTGCCCCAGGCTTCGTTTCATGATACCGCCATTGAGGTTTCAGCGGCCAACCAGCCCCGCTTGCTGGCTCGGCTGGCCGAGGTGATCAGCAGGGCAGGTTATGCCATACACGGCGCTTCTATATCGACATTCGGCGAGCGGGCGGTGGATGTATTTTTTATTGCAGACAAACATTCCGAACAACTGTCGGCGGAACAAATAACCGCATTATGCGACATGCTGACGGCTGAGGCGAGATTGCCGGATCCGTCAGAATAAGAGAGGCCAATGAATTTACTTGAACGCATTTTTGAAGCCCGGCAAAAAAAGAAAACCGGCTTTGTGCTGGCGCTGGGCGGCGGCGGCGGTCGCGGCCTGGCTCATCTGGGCGTGCTCGATATCCTGGAGCAGCACAAATTAACACCCGATGCCATCGTTGGCAGCAGTATCGGCGCGCTGTTCGGATCCATGTATGCCATGAACCCGGACGCCAAGGCTGTGATTCATCATGCCTGCAGTATTTTGCAGTCGGATAAATTCTCCAAACTGGGTTTGCCCGCTATTGAAGGTGCAGGCGCCCAGGATCAGAGCTGGCTGGCCAGACTCAGTTCGGCGGCCAGACAAACGCTAATGTATACCAAAGCGGCCACGGAGCTGGCTTTGGCGGATACCGATGCCCTGGTGGATATTGTGTTCGCTTTTTGCGGGGGCGAATCGTTCCATGACGTTAAAATACCCCTGTATGTGACCGCAGTGGAGTTTCCGGGCGGTGATTGCAACTTGTTTTCGGCCAATTCCGATGTAAAACTGCCATGCGCGGTGGCTGCCAGCATGGCGATTCCCGGCGTATTTGAACCGCTGATGATAGGCGGAAAAAAATATGTCGATGGCGGCGTGGCTTCCGATTTACCGGCCAAAGAAGCGCAGATGGTGGCCAATTCGGATCAACTGGTGCTGGCCGTCAATGTGGGCGCTCGCCCACGCGAAGATATGGAACCGGTCAATGTGTTTGGCATGCGCGACTGGGCGGCGCAGATTCAGGCGCTATATTTACGTAAATATAACAAGACCTTTTCTGATGTGCTGATCGAACCGCTGGTCGGTTTTACGCAGTGGCAGGATTTTTCCAATGTCGAGCAGGAAATTGAAAAGGGCAGGCAGGCAGCACTGGAAAAAATGCCTGAGCTGATTCATCAATTGAAGCGCTGATGCCAACAAGGAACGGGGACTGAGGGGGAAACAGGTATGGAACGCACGGATCGCGCCGTTATTTTAGCGGCAGGAATGGGTACAAGGTTGAAGTGGATGACAACGCATCGTCCCAAGGCATTGGTGCGGGTCGCCGGTGAGCCGGCCATCGTGCATGTGATTCGGCGGCTGGTCGCGCATGGCATCCGCGACATTGCCGTGAACGCCTTTCATCACGCCGATCAACTGGCTGATTATCTGGGTGACGGCGCCAGATTCGGCTGCCGCATCGCCATCAGTGTGGAAGATGCACTGCTCGATTCCGGCGGCGGCGTGAAAAAAGCATTATCCAAACTGCCGGGCAGCGGCCCTGTGTTGGTGCACAACTGTGATGTACTGGCTGATATTGATTTGTCCCGACTGGCCCGTTTGGCGCCGCCTGACGGTTGCAGTATTGCCCTGGTGGAAAATCCCAAGCACCATCTGAATGGCGATTTTACCCTGCATGGCGATGATGTATCGATGAGCGGTTATGACCGCTTCACCTTTGCCGGCGTATCGGTCTGGGATGCCGCTGTATTTGAGCACTATGAGGTGGATGAAGTATTTTCGCTGGCCCGCTCGATTCGTGAGAGGATCGCTGCAGACAAGTGCAAGGGACTGGCGCATCATGGCTACTGGTTTGATATTGGCAGACCGGGTGACCTGGTCAAGGCCAACCGTTTGTTGGGGCGCTAATGCACATCTGGGTGGATGCCGATGCCTGTCCGAACGTGATCAAGGAGATGCTGTTTCGCGCAGCCATGCGTGTCCGGGTGCGTTTGACGCTGGTGGCCAACACCAAGATCCACCACCCCGCCAGCACATATATTGATGCCGTGGTTGTGGCTGCGGGCGCGGATGTGGCCGATGCTTATATTGTCGATCATGCCGAGCCGGGGGATCTGGCTATCACTGCAGATATTCCACTGGCCGCCGCCATGATTGAACAAGGCGGTTTTGCCCTGAACCCCAGAGGCGAGATGTACACGTCCGATAATATCCGGGGGGCGCTCAGTATGCGCAATTTCATGGATGAACTGCGTGGCGGGGGCGTGACGACCGGAGGCCCTGCTGCCTTTTGCGCTGCGGATCGACAGCGTTTCGCCAATCAACTGGATCGTTTTCTGGCCAGACATGCGCAGGCAACGGTGTGATGCTGCACCCGCAACTGCAACAGGACTGCTTTGTCGCAGGCCGGTTTCCACTGTCCGTATTGCTACTACACAATGACGCGAACTATCCCTGGTTTATTCTGGTGCCGCAGCGCCGGGATGTGAGTGAAATCCATCAATTATCGACAGCGGATCAGCAACAACTGACGCGCGAATCATCCCGTCTGGCGGCCTGTATCGAACGCGAGTTCAAGGCTGATAAAATCAATATCGCCGCCCTGGGCAATATCGTTCCCCAGTTACACATCCACCATATTGTACGTTATAAGACTGACCCGGCATGGCCAGCACCGGTATGGGGTAAAATCCCTGCAGTGCCTTATAGCAAACAGGCTGCAGCATCGCTATGCGCGCGCATGCGGACAGCGCTAGCCCTGAACCATCACCGGGATATTGATTTTACGACTGTTTAAAATACTGATTTTACGGGCCACTTCACCGGCCAGCGCCTGATAGACTTTCGCCTGTTCAGAATCCGGCGCGGCAGCCACAATCGGCGTACCCTCATCAGCTTTTTCACGAATAG
>CAZXAI010000098.1:0-5827 GCA_964638265.1 uncultured Zetaproteobacteria bacterium | reverse complement strand
CCGGTTTCGGCATTCCGATACATGCGTCCGATATCTACACGCCTGCCGCCCTGGCCGTGCGCGCCATTGGCAATCGCAGCGCCAGACTCTATGTGCGCGACTCGTTAATGGAGGATTTTCAGGGCATTCGGATGGATAATGACAACCCCGATGTCATTGTTATGGGCGACCTGGGCGGCGACGGTTACACACCCGATCTGTTGCACGAGATATTTAATGCCGTGATGGATGGCTCAACCATTCTGGCGCTGCACAAAAACCGCTTCTGGCAAAAGCCGGACGGCCTGCATCTGGATATCGGGCCGTTCGTGGCTGCCATTGAATACGCAACCGGCAAGGATGCCGTGGTTCTCGGCAAACCGTCACCGGACTTTTTTCACGGCGTCTGTGCAGCCCTGTGCGTGCAGCCGGAAGCAACGCTGATGATCGGTGATGATATTGAGTCGGATATCGGTGGTGCCCAACAGGCCGGACTCAAAACAACACTGGTGCAGACCGGCAAATTCCGGGCCGATTTCGTCAAGGCCACCGGCATCAAGGCTAACCTCGTATTACCTTCCATCGCCGACCTGCCGGATGCAATGAGCCTGATTTAACAACAAGTATTTGCGCTATTAATATCCTTGTACTATAAATGGACATGGGGTGCTGGGACTCAGCCAAAATCCGGGAGGAATCATGAAAACCATCGTGCCTGATTAACAATCTACAAATGTAGTGCCAACGCCTTCCCTCGATCAGATCAAATCTGTTGGGAAATAAGGAATCTGAAAGTTGCGGTGACGAAGATGGGCTGAGGGCAATGTGAAATCGCCGACGGCCCTTTTAACATTCGCTCTTAAAGAGGCAATCCGGGGTTCGAGTCATCCACGGCAGGCTACGTTAGGGATCAGGCTCTACGGCTCCAAAATAAAGCGCAGTCTTTAACCGCCACCTTCCGCATGAGGAAGCATACAACATTTCATCATGCGGGGCGGCGACTCGCGCGATGAGCGTTAGCATGAAACAAATAACGCGGCCTGCATGGATCGTTCACGCCGTGCCTTTGCCTACTGCCTGCTCGCGAGCACGATGCAGGCTTTGAATATCCTGCTGCTCTGTGTCCTCTGTGGTGATCGCCTTTGACTATTGCCTGTCGCTATCAGGCCTGAACTCCGGCACCAGTTGCTGCAATTGCCGGTGCAGCTGCGCCACATCGCGGCTGGCGCATACGCGCCGCAATGCTTCCAGCCCTTGCTGCATCTCGCTCCAGTCCATTTCACGGCTGCCGGAGAGCATAATTTTCGGATGCGATGTCGGTTTTAGCGCTTCGGCTGCGTGAAATAATTCCTCATACAATTTTTCGCCCGGCCTGAGCCCGGTAAATGTAATCTCGATATCATGGCTCGGCTCCAGACCGGTCAGGCGAATCATCTGCTCGGCCAGATCGACAATTTTGACCGGCTTGCCCATATCCAGCACAAATATCTCGCCGCCATCGCCCATTGCAGCAGCCTGCAAAATCAGGCTGACCGCTTCAGGTATGGTCATAAAATAGCGGGTAATATCCGGGTGGGTCACCGTCACCGGCCCGCCCGCTTCAATCTGACTGCGAAACAGCGGCACGACCGAGCCGGCCGAGCCCAGCACATTGCCGAAACGCGTGGTAATAAATGCCGTCGTATCGCTGCGCCGGTTCAGATTCTGGCAATAGATTTCCGCCGATCGCTTGCTCGCCCCCATCACATTGGTCGGATTCACCGCCTTGTCGGTCGATACCTGAATAAATTTTTGCACGCTGCTTGCAACAGCCAGATCGGCCAGCTGGCAGGTGCCCAGCACATTGGTTTTGACGCCTTCAGCCGGATTCTGTTCCACCAGCGGCACATGTTTATAGGCTGCCGCATTGAATACGACAGCCGGTTGATAATGTTCGAACAACCAGCCCATGCGATCAGCATCGCGAATATCGCCCAGCAAGGCCTCCAGCATGCAGCCGGATGCATCGGCCAGCGGGCTTAATTCCCGCTCGATTTGATACAGATTGAATTCACCGTGATCGAGCAGCAGCAAACAGGATGGCTGGTGGGACAGAATCTGGCGACACAACTCGGAACCGATAGAGCCGCCCGCGCCGGTGACCAGCACCCGGCAACCGGCCAGCAAGCGATGAATGCCGCTATTATCGAGTTCAATCGTGTCCCGTCCCAGCAAATCCTCGATTTGCACCTGTCTGAGACGCGATACTTCCACCCGTCCGTCGGCCAGATCGGCCACCGAGGGCAATGTCCGGCATGGCACCGATAACTGCTGACACCGGTTGACCACGGACTGAATGATCTGATGCGAGGCCGAAGGCATGGCCAGCAGCACGACGCTGACCCCCATCTGTTCAACCACCCGCTCCATATCTTTCATGCGACCGATCACGCGCACGCCCTGAATCTCCTGCCCCTGACGCCGGTCTGCATCATCGAGAAAACCCACCGGCTCATAGGGGCCGGATTTCAACAGATCGCGCACCAGCAATTCCCCCGCCTGTCCGGCCCCGACCAGCAGGGCGCGCTGCCGTTCTGTCGTACTCAAATGCAGATGATGATCTTTCAGCCAGCGGTACAGTAATCGCGGCGCAGCCAGGCCGAGCATCAGAATCAGCGGATAAAGGAACAGTACCGAGCGCGGCATGCCCTCGAGCCGCTGCCAGACAAACATGATGATAAATGTACTCAAAACGCCCAGCGCCACAGCCCGAAGAATGCGCAACAAATCCGGCAGGGATGCAAAGCGCCAGATGCCACGATACAGACCAAAATACCAGAAGAATGCGGCCTGCACCGGCACGGCAATCACAATCAGCAAGTGCAGGGCAGGCAGATAGTTCGCAGGAATTTCACCCAGATTAAAACGCAGCCAGAACGCCAGCCAGACCGATGCCAGTATCCATAACAGATCGTGGGCAAAGGCCGCTCCGCTACTTCTCAGGGCAATGATTTTTTTTATCGTCATAGCGGCCATGCTTCACAAAAAATGAAGGGCGGCAATCTCTATACCGAGAATGCCGCCCTGCTTCGTGTAACGAAGCAATCAGTGATGATCAGAACCTTCGCCCGCTCCTGCTTCACCCACCGTCAGCTCATCTCCGGCCTTTTCCAGTTTCTTTTTACCAATGCCTTTGATTTTCAACAGTTCATCAACATGCTTGAACGCACCGTGCTCATTCCGGTAGGCAACAATTTTTGCTGCCGTTTTGGCGCCTATGCCATCGACTTTCTGCAAGTCTTTGGCTGATGCACTGTTAATATTGACCGTATCACCGGCCCAGGCCAGGCCGCCTGCCATAAACAGCACCACCAACAGCGATAATAACATCCGTCTCACAATCATGTTTTCCACCTCCACCCATTGGATACCTGTCACCGGAGCAAGTCTCGCCCAGTAACAGCATATCACCAGTATAGCAGAAAAAAACCTGTTCACTGCGCCAGTGCTCTATATTTTTCCCCTCTACGCCCGTGACAAACACACCACCGGGCACTGCACTCATGACAAAGCATCCATATTCCGTAACATTCGAGCCTATGACAATCCCTGTTGCCATCCTTGGCGCGACCGGCTACACCGGCGCAGAACTGATTCGCCTGATTGATAACCACCCTCATTTCGAGGTAGCGCATCTGGGCGCCCATTCGCAAGCGGGCAACATTGCCGGCGATGTATTGCCTGGTTGCGCCGGTTCGATTGCACACATGCGGCTTGCCGCCGCCGATGCCGAACTGCCCGAACGCGTACAACTGGTGTTTACCGCCCTGCCGCACGGGGCTGCGGCGAACAGTGTGTTTGCAGCACTGCAGGCCGGTAAAACAGTCGTCGATTTATCGGCTGATTTTCGCCATAAAACGCAGGCCACCTACAAAGCGGCCTACGGCATTGATCACCCGCATGCGGAACTGTTCGATGATGCCGTCTACGGCCTGTGCGAATTTGCCCGGAGCGATGTGGCCGGTGCTCGGCTGGTGGCCAATCCGGGCTGTTACCCCACCTCTACCCTGCTACCGCTGGTGCCATTATTGAACGCGGGCGTTGTGGATACCGCATCCATTATTATTGATTCCAAATCCGGCGCATCCGGTGCCGGTCGCAGCGCCAAAACAGACCTGCTCTACTGTGAACTCAATGAATCGGTAAAAGCCTATGGCCTGCCCCGGCACCGGCATGCATGGGAAATGGAAGAATGGGCGGCAGGCTTTGGCGGTCAAACCATCCAGGTGCGGTTCGTGCCGCATATCCTGCCAATGAGCCGGGGCATGCTCACCACCTTGCACTTGAGCGGCGATCACACGGCGAACTGGCATGCCATCATCCACGACAGCTTTGCCGGTGAACCCTTTGTCCGGGTGTTACCGCAGGGAACACTGCCATCCACGGCTGGCGTAGCCGGCAGCAACCGCTGCGATATTGGCGTAGCGGTGCTGGGCGAACATGAGGCCGTCATTGTCAGTTGTATTGATAACCTGCTCAAGGGAGCCGCCGGGCAAGCCGTGCAGAATGCCAATCTGATGTTCGGACTGGATGAAACAGCCGGCCTGTCTGTCCATGCTTTGTGGCCGTAAGCGGCAGCCAAACCTAGTTGCATCTCCCCTGGTACAACACCCTTAACAAACCCGTACATATCCTGCTCGGGCAAAGCAAGGACAGGATTAAACGCATCAGCATCCGGCCACTCACCTTGCTGGCCGTCACACTGGCTGTGATTGCATGCCTGGCCTGGGCCGGAAACATCATACTCGCCCCCGAGTATCCAGTCGGGCCGCCGCCAGTGACGCCAAGCGATGTGTCGAAACATCCGGATGTCCGCGCCAAACTGGCCGAGGATGAAGCACTGCTCGCCCTGCGCGATGCACAAATTGACAGCATGCAGCAACAATTGCAGCAGGACAGGCAGCAGATGCAACAGATGCAGCAGCGGCTGGATTTATTTGATCAGGTGTTGGCCGAACGAAAAGTAGCCGGTATCCACTTCCTCAAGCCGTCAGCGGTCTGGCAAGACGCGCACACCATTGCCTATCAATTGATTCTGGTGAAGGGACAAAACTATCCGCGCTGGATTATCGGTCATTTGACCTTTACGGTGAACGATGCTCAGGGCAATAGCATCGTCCTGCCGGTGGCAAAAAAGAAACACAGCGGTGAAAAAATTGAAATGACCACGCAAAGCTTTATTGAAGGCACGCTGGCATGGCCCAATAGCTGGCAACCGGCAGCATTGCATATCACCCTGATCAATCACAAGGGGCGCGCAAAAGGAACGATCACCATTCCGATTGCCGATCCGCACACACACAGGAGCGACCCGCATGATTAAGCCTTATTTACACTGGAACCCTGATATTGCCGCATCGGCATTTACCGCTGAATCGGCCGATATTATCGGGCGCGTGACGATCGGCGCTGACGCCAGCATCTGGTATCAAAGCGTCCTGCGCGGCGATGTGCACGATATCGTCGTGGGCGAGCGCTCCAATATTCAGGATCACTGCCTGTTGCATACCAGCGACGGCGTGTCTGCGTGCATCGTCGGCAATGATGTGACGGTCGGCCACCGGGTGATTCTGCACGGTTGCGAAATTCAGGATTTCTGTCTGGTCGGTATGGGTTCGATTATTATGGATCAGGCCGTGCTCGAAGCCGGCTGTTTACTGGCCGCCGGTTCACTGGTCACCGAACGCAAGGTATTGCGCGGCGGTTATCTCTATGCCGGCTCGCCGGCCCGTGAAATACGCGCACTGCGCGATAAAGAAAAAACATTTCTGCAACGCTCTGCGGCCCATTATGTCGAAGTCGCCCGCCA
>CAZXAI010000097.1:0-5848 GCA_964638265.1 uncultured Zetaproteobacteria bacterium | reverse complement strand
CCGAAGTCCCGCTAAAGCTGGAAAGCAATGAACTGCCGTCCAAGGTCTTTGTCGACATTGCAGCGCCTGCCGATTACAAGATTTTCGAGGTGTATCGCGACCCGGTATTAACATCGATTCGCGCCGATGTCGCCAGCGATGCGCGCGGGGTGCGTGTGAAGCTGAGCTCCCGCAGCAGAATCAACACACCGTTTTTTAATCTGGTGCTGAAAATCCGCTATGGCCGGGTATCGCATTTCAAAAAGTTTCCGGTTTTTCTGGATGCCGCCAAATCTATCCTGCAGGCCGCTAATAAAGCCCCGCAACCGGTCGTTGAAGCCGTCAAACAAGTCGCTGCCGCGAAACCGCAAACCAGCCTGACCCAGTCAGCCGGTCAGGTAATCATACCCGAGCCATCCACAACCGCAGCCAAACCGGAAAATAAATACTACGACGGCTGGGCCAGAACAGATCGCTACGGCCCCATAGTCAGAGGCGATACCCTGTCTACAGTGGCCGAACGACTCCGGATTGATTATCGCTATACCCGCAACCAGATCATGCTGGCTCTGTTTGAGAAAAACAGCAGCAGCTTCGATCAGCATAATATCAATCTGTTGAAAGCCGGTTCGCGTTTGAAAGTGCCGACGGCGGCGGAAGTGGAGGCCCACAACAAGGTCGAAGCCAGCCGTTTTCTGGCCGAACAGGAGAAAATCTGGAAAACACTCACCCAGCAACCCCGTTATGCGGCTGAAGCCGAAGCCCAGCGTACCCGTTATACGAAACGCATCAGTATCGGAGAACATGCCGATGGCGTGGCCTCAGCGCCGGTTGCCGTAGCAGAAGTAGCCAAATCAGATTCCGCCGCACACAGCAGCCAGCAGCAACAGCTTCAGCAAAAATCCCAAACAGGTACAATGCAGCCTGCTACTCCGGTGGCCGGTTCCACTGCAATGGCTCAACAGGAACCGACAACGCAGGCTACGCCGGCCAAAACTGACGCAGCAGACCGGATCGAGCAGGTCATGCAGGCGCAGAATGAATCCAGCCAGATTCTGGAAAATTTACGTCAACAAAACATCTTGTTTCAGCAGCAGTTGCGCGACAGCCAGAAAAGCATCGAAATGCTGAACCGGAAAGTGGAGAATGATGCTGCCACTGCGGCGGCGGCAGAAGCCCGTATGGAAAAGCTGGAAATGCTGATCAGCCGTTTACAGTCCACACTGGATAACGTGGATCAGCAAAAAACCGCGCCGATGGCTGCTGGCATGGACTGGGTGATCTGGCTGTTGATTGCGCTGGTGGTCATCTTGCTGGGCGTCGTCGCCATGATGATGCGCCGCGAGCCGGCGCATCCGGCTACGGCGGTGGAATCATCTGTGGCCGATGAACCTGCCGGGCCAGCAGGGCCAGGGCAGGGCGATACGCCGGACGCAGGCGTTGAGCAAGACCCTGCCGTCACTGAGCCGGCTGATTCGGATATCCCGATAGCCAAAGAAACCGCCACGATTGATTCCTTGCCCGTGTTTAGCGATGAACTCAGTGATACGGATACTGCCGAACTGGAACCGTTCGATGCCGATGCAACTGCAGCACCCGACCCGGATATCGATTATCTGGCCGAAGCCGATGTGTATATCCGCTACGGCATGGATGACGAAGCGATCAAACAACTGGATATGGCGCTGCGTGTGCAACCTGACAATGTCCAGGCGCATATCAAAAAAGCGGAATTATTGCTGGCCAAGGGTGAGCAGTCCGATCTGGATGAATCGGTAGCCGCTGCCACGATGGCGCTGGCGGCTGTGGATCTGGAGAAATTCAAGACTTCGATTGAAAAGCTGGGCGCGGAAACAGGGCAACATATTGCTGAAGTGGATCCACAGCACATAAAACAGCCGCATAGCGAGCCCGATGATGCAGTTGAGGATACCTTGCCGCTGGAGACGCCGGCTGCCGATGAACTGAATTTCGACCTTTCCGATCTGGATGTGCCGGATATTGAGGAAGATAAACAGCAACATGCACAGGAGCAGGCGGATGATTCTGGTGTCGCCGAAAGCGCAGAAATGTCCTGGTTGCATGATGCGGCATTTGATCAGGATAGCCCGGCTGATGCAGTTCAATCATCTGATGCGGGCGATACGGATGCGATCCATACGCAGGAACTGGACAATCTGCTGAGTGAATTTCCCGATGCGGTCGGACAGCCAGATCAGGTGCAGTCGGTGACTACAGATGTAGCGGATGCCACATCAACACAAGAGTTAACCGATTTCGGGCTGACAGGCGGTGCAACGCAGGAACTGGATAAGCTGCTGACTGAATTCGACGACACATCCGCAGTCGAGCAGGAGGATGAACCCGCCGGGGCGACGCGTCGGCTCGATCAGTTACTCAGTGAGTTTGACGACGATGATGATTTCGTCGATACGCAGCATGGTCTGACTGCGTCTATATTCGAACAGGACAAGGGTACACCTGAGGCAGCAACGACAGCATCTGCCGACGTAGATATTGATCATGGTGCAACGCAGGAACTCGATAGCCTGCTGGCCGAATTTTCCGATGCGGATGAAGATCAGCTGATTATTGGCGATGAAACCGGCGAACTGGATGCATCATTTTTTGAACCGGATACCACTGATGCGCCGGCTCGGGATGATACAACGGGCATGGATACCGATCATGGTGCAACGCAGGAACTCGATAACCTGCTCAGCGAGTTTGCCAATAAGGATGACGCCACAACCGATATCGAACAGGCGGATGGCGCTGATAGCGATGCCGGAGCGGCAGATGACGAACATAGCGCCACCCAGGTGCTCGGTCATTTGCTGGATGAGTTTAACGAAGGGTTTACAGACGATGATGATGAGGCAGATAAAAAAAGTTGAATCCGGCCGCTGACTGCGATGATGCTGAGCCATGCAGACATCTAGCTGACTGCCGACTATAATAGTCGGCCATGAGCATGTCCGAAATATTTTTTGGCAGCCAGGCGGTTGCCCGATTGATCATGGGTTTCGGCCTGTTATTGCTGACCATCATGACCACATCGTTATGGCTGTCCCTGCTGCTGACCGTGCTGGCCACTGTTATGATCCGCATGCTTGATGGCAACTGGCGCACCAGTGTCAGGCTGCTGTATTTGCTACGCTGGTTGGTAATCCCCATTCTATTGCTGCATATCCTGTTTACGCCGGGCCAGTTGTTGTTTCCAGGCTGGCCGATTGGCGTGAGCAGGGAAGGTTTGATGCAGGGCATACGGTTGAGTCTTCACCTGAGCAGTATGTATGCGATGGCCATCATGATGTTTCGTCTGCTTGGCCATGCCGAATGGCTGCGCCTGCTGATGCAATTACCCTGGTTTGGAGAGCGTATGATGGTGCAGGCATTGATGATGTTGTCCATGAAACAGCATATGGGCCAGTTGCTATTATATCTGCGTCAGCAGTTTCGCTTGCGATATGACTGGAAAAAAGCGCCGCTGTTACTGATGGCTGCATTCAGGCAGGCGTTGGCAGATGCATCCACGCATGCCCAAATGCTCTGGTTGCGCTGGCCGCAGCAGCCATCCATGCTGATCTCGACAGCAGATAAAAAGCACTTACCCGTATTACCCAACTACCTGTTCTCTACCCTGTGGGCGGCGCTGGGCTGTATCAGCCTGTTATTACCATGGCTGACCTAAAGCAACGCAAACAGCGTATTGCCATGGCGCTGGAATTTGACGGGCGTCCGTTTCATGGCTGGCAACAGCAGGATAATGCCACATCGGTGCAAGCCTGTTTGCAGGCCGCCTTAACACACATTGAAAGCGAGCCGGTTACAGCCTGCGCGGCAGGCCGTACCGATGCAGGTGTGCATGCGGCAGCGATGCTGGTGCATGCCGATGTCAGTGCTGCGCGCTGGCAGCGTTCATACAAAGCCTATATTCACGGCTGCAACGCCTTGCTGCCCGATGCCATTCGCGTGACCGGCGTACGTGCTGTCCATGCTGATTTTCATGCCCGTTTTGATTGCCGGGAGCGTGTTTACCGCTATCAGATATGGAATCGGAATACGGCCTCATCCCTGCACAGGTGGCGGCACTGGTGGATGCCCAAGCCGCTGGATTTGCAACGGATGCGCGAGGCTGCAGCCTGTTGTACAGGGCGGTTCGATTTCAGTGCGTTGCGCGCGGCGGGCTGTCAGGCTGCCAGTGCAGTCAGAACCATTCAACAGCTGTCGATTGAACAACAGGGCTTCTGTATCAATATTACCGTATCAGCCGATGCCTTTTTGTATCATATGGTGCGCAATCTGGCGGGCAATCTGGTCGAGGTCGGCACCGGAAAACGCAGCCCTGAGTCGTTATCGGTATTGCTGGCCAGCAGAGACAGGCGTCTGGGCGCGGCCACGGCGCCGGCGCATGGCCTGTATTTTACCGATGCGGTTTATGATGATTTTCGCGCCAGTGCGCTGATTGGTTCCAGACCGGCATAAAATAGCTAACGGGCCGACGACATGGTTTCAGCAATAGCGTGCTGGAATTTTTCCATGCTGACCGGCTTGTTAATCAGGGTGACATGATAGTCGGCCACGCGTTGCAGCTGCGTGTCTTCCCCAAATGCTGTAATCATCAGAATAGGAATATTCGAGCCTAGTTCACGAATATTTTCCACCAGCTCCAGCCCATCCATCACCGGCATACGGAAATCAGTGATAATCAGGTCAAAGTGCTGCTTATTGCTCAGGAAAATATCCAGCGCCTGGCTGCCATTTTCTGCCAGGACGGAGGTATGTTGTAATCTGCTCAGCATGGCCTGGTGAATGTTAAGAATATCGGGGACATCATCGACCAGCAATACCCGGCAACAGTCAGGAATGAGAGGGGTGGACGGTGATCTGGCTGCTGTTGGTGCAGCGGCATTGTCCTGTTCAGCCGGTTTGTCGCTGTCTGCAATATACGGAGGCAGATGAATGGTGAAGCGGGTCTCCTTGCCGGCAACAGATTCGACTTCTATGCTGCCATGATTGCGTTTGATGATACGCTGCACCATGGTCAGCCCCAGCCCGGTTCCGCCCTTATCGGCTTTGGACGTCCAGAACGCCTTGAATACCTTATCCATATCTTCCGCTTTGATGCCGCTACCATTATCCGCAACCCTGATGCGCATGCATGGATGCCCCGGTTTCGACAAGCGATGTTTCGGATCATTATTGATGCGCACATGGATATGGCCTTGTTTGTGGATTGCCTGCACGGCGTTATTGACCAGGTTCATCAGCAGTTGTTCAATTTCAACCATGCTGATGGCCACATCATGCAGGGGTTCATCGATTTGACACACCAGCTTGATATGCGGCGGCATTTGCAATCGTGCAAGCCCCATAATATTTTCCAGCGGACACAAAATCCGCTCCCCTGCTGTGTAGGCAGGGAGGCTGTCGGTTTCACCATTCTTGCTGAGCTTCAGCAAGTGCGTAATCAGTTCTGAACCCCGGTCGCCGGCTGCGATGATTGCATCCAGCTGTTTATTGACGGTCTCATCCTGCGTACCCATCTGCAACACTTCGGCATAACCGATCATATTGGTCAGGACATTGCGAAAGTCATGCACGATACCGGCCACCAGCGTACTCATATAACCCTGCCGGTGCATAGACTCCAGCTCTTCCTGCATGCTTTCGCGGGCAGAAATATCGAGCATAAAACAGACGCCGAGCCAGCGCTGATGCCAGCGCATACGGATAGCGGTGCATTGCAGCTTGAGGATATGGCCGGATGCATCCCTGCTCCTGATATACATATTTTGCGCGGTATTTGTTTGGCTGGGGCGGAACACGTCACGGCAAAAGCTGAGCATTTCGGGGCTGTCTTCCG
>CAZXAI010000096.1:0-5881 GCA_964638265.1 uncultured Zetaproteobacteria bacterium | reverse complement strand
CAGTGGCATGCGACCATCTCGCCGAAAATCGGCGCATCGTGGCATATGAACGATGATATCCAGTTCAGGCTGGGCTATTCTTTTGATCCATCGCCGGTAAATGATCGCTATGCCGGCCCGGACTTGCCTCTGGAGGATCAGCATAATTTTTCAGCAGGTTTCGGATTTCGTGCCGGTAAGCATTTCAGCTATGACCTGGCCTATATGTATACATGGCAAAAAAACTTGAATCAAACAGCTCCCGTCGGCGCGGATGCACTGGGCAACGGGCGTTATCAGGGCCGCGCACACCTGTTTGGAATAGCTGCCAACTATCAATTCTAACCGTGTCACACACTGTAAGCACGCCTGAAACAACAGGCCTGGCCACCGTCCTGATTGTCGAGGATGATGCCTTAATGCGTCAGCACTTTGAACTCGCTGTCGCCGTACACCCGCAATTATCCCTGCTGGCATCTGTCAGTAATTGTAAAGCATGCCACGAAGTGCTGTTAAAAAACGGCCCGGATATCATGCTGGTGGATCTGGGCCTGCCCGACGGCCATGGCGCTGATCTGATTCGCCGGCTTAAATCCATGTATCCCTCGGCTGAAGCGATGGTGGTTTCGGTATTCGCGGAAGAAGATAAAGTGGTCGGGGCGATTCGCGCCGGCGCCAGCGGCTATCTGCTCAAGGACATGCTCAAGGAAGATATCGGCGCATGTATTCTGGATGTACTCAATGGCGGCTCGCCGATCAGCCCGTCCATCGCCCGTTATATCCTCAAAGCGCTGAATACATCTGCCGACAATGAAAAGTCCGATGATTCCATTGATTTGACGGCGCGTGAGATTGAAGTCCTCAACCTGATCGCGCGCGGTTATAGCCGCAAGGAAATCGCTACGCTGCTCTATTTGAGCCGGCATACCGTGGTCAGCCATATCCGTCATATCTATGACAAGCTGGAAGTACACAGTCGCAACGAAGCCGTGTTTGAAGCCTGTCAGCAGGGCCTGATCAAGCTGCATGATTAAATTCACAGGGCTGGCGCTGTGCATGCTGCTGACTGCCTGTTGGCCCAGTCATGGCAAGCTGGCGCAGCAAGGCATTATCCATTTTACCCATGCGCAAGTGCTGGCAAATGATGATTTTCGTCATGTGCCAGCGGATACATCAGGCTGGCATGCAGTGGCATTGCCAGATAACTGGGATATCACCCGCCCGGATCAGGGGGGCGGCATCTGGTACAGAATTCCGATTAATCTGCCGCAGGATGCAAGCCAGGATATGGGCATATTGCTGGCTAATTTCGCTATGAATGCATCCATCTGGTGGGATGATGTGCGGATAAAATCGGGCGGCAGCATGATCAAACCCTATGCGCGCAACTGGCATACCCCGCTCTACGCCAGCATTGAAATCAAGCAACTCAAACGCGGTCAGCACTGGCTGCATATTCGCGTGCATGGCTACCCCAATGATGATTCCGGCCTGGGCAATGTCTATTTCGGGCCGGATGCCCAGCTGTTGCCCATGTATAAACATATCTATTTCCTGCAGCGAACGGTCAGTATTCTGGCTTTATCATGCAGCGGCTTACTGGCCTTTGCCTGCCTGCTGATGTGGCTGCTGCGCCGACAACAGCGCGTGTTTGCCTGGATCGCCTGCGCGGCGGCAACGTGGGCCGTTGTTATCAGTAATTTTGTGCTGATTGACCCTGTCATGCCGCGATTCTATTGGGAAAGCCTGGTCGATGGTGCCATGGAGGTATATTCCCTGTTTCTCACAGTCGTGGTGTTTCAACTGTTGGGTGAGCATAAACCGCGATTTATCGGGTTGCTTGCGCTGATATACCTGCTGGGCTGGTCAATCATCCTTGTGTTCGGCAACGATCCGGTGCTGATGGCCTGGGCGATGCCGATGCATACGCTGGTGCTGCTGCTGACTATATATTTGGTCGCGCTGTGTTGCATGCGATGGTATCAACGCAAAAATCATCAGGCGCTGGTATTGGCGCTGGCTGTTTCTACCCAGCTGGTGTTTGCCGCGCATGACTGGTGGATGGTGTATTTCGACAATCAGTTGGAGTCAGTGTTGATGATGCAGGTCGGCCCGACCTTAACCCTGTTGATTGTATCAATATGGATGCTGCATGTGTTTTCTAAAGCATTGCAGGATTCGGAAGCCCATACGGCTCATGTGGAAGCAGAAGTAGCTCGCGTCACAGCCAGCTTGAAGCGCGAGCAGGAAGAGCTTTCCAAACTGCATCAACAACAGGCTGTGAGTGAAGAGCGCGAGCGCTTTACCCGTGAGTTGCATGACGGGCTGGGCGGTTATCTCGCATCCATGTCTTCCATGTTGCATGATGGCGTCAGCGACGACAAAATATTATCCGATACTGTAGATAAAGCCCTGCTGGATATGCGTCTGGTGATGGATGGCGTGGGCGAAGACTGCACGGATATCGGCATGATTCTGGGCATGCTTAAACACCGGCTGGCCACCCAGCTCAAGGCCTGGGATTTGCAGGCATCCTGGAATATGGCGGGGTTGCCGATGCCATGCGATCTGCCCGATGGGCATGGGCTGCACCTGATGCGCATTATTCAGGAGGCAATTACCAACGCCGCCCGCCATGCTGGAGCGGACTGGGTGGAGGTGCGCGCCAGTATGATAAAACACTCGAATCAGGACAGGGTATGCATTGAAGTGGTTGATAACGGCTGCGGCTGGGGTGAACAGCCGGCAGCGGGCAACGGCCTGGCCAATATGCAAAAGCGCGCGGATATGATGGGGGCGACGCTCAATATGGTTTCTGCGCCGAATGCAGGCGTGTGCATCAGTCTCATGGTTCCTGTGAGCACTACCTGAGCAGGAAGCAACTGAGCCATCATAAAAACTCCATTTATGGCTTTTTTACTCCCGATCCCGGAGAAATCAGACGCAATCAGAAGTATCGCACAAACGTGCGATAACCCTCTCTCAGCCAGCGTCTAGAATTACCCCATGAACACAAGCGGTATTGAGGGTAATATAATGGCGACAGGAAATGTCTTTGCACTAAAAACAGCAGCGGTTGCTCAACCGGATGATCATCAGCATATCATTCGTATTAACACGTTTGGCGGCTTCTCCGTGCAGGTTCACGGTGAATGCATCGGCGTGCAGGACTGGAAATGCACCAAGGTGTTCCAGTTACTGCTGAGCCTGGTTGCATTGGGCGGCAAGGATATTGCCGTGACGCAGTTGATGGACTTGATTTGGCCGGATGCAGAAGGTGATAAATCATTTCAGAATCTTGAATTCAACCTGCGCAGTTTACGCAAGCTGTTGCAGCAGCATGTGGGCGGCGGCATCTGCGGCAATCAGATTGTGATGGTGCAGCAGGGCAAGCTCAGTCTCAATGCTGATCTATGTATGATCGACACATGGCAGTGGGAATCCCTGACCCGCAGCGCGGCGCAGGCGTACGATGCCGGTGAGCATAAGGCGGCCTTCGCATTGGAGCAGCGTGCAGCGCAATTGTTGCGTGGCGAGTTTTTAGCCGGCGAACAGGATATGATTTATAGTCAACATGGTATCTGGCAGCAGCGCTGCTCAAACTGGTTGGTAAAAACAGCGCATAGCTGGCATGAACGCTTCAGCAACTGCCATGATGAACAGATGCAATTGCTTGATATCGGCCTGCACATTGACCCGTGCTCGGAAAAGCTGTGTATGCAGCGTATGCGCGTGTTGCTGAATGAAGGCTATGCTGCGGATGCTTTGCGCGCCTATTACGCATGGGTTGAATTGATCAGGACGACCTACAGTCTGCGCCCCTCGAAACAGGCGATTACGCTGGCTAACTCACTGATGAAGGCATAATTCTGCGCATAAACTGATCGAAAAGAGGAACCGTGAAATAGTGTGGGCTGCGTGGCTGCGCCAAGGACAACGGCTTATGGGCTGAATTGCAACCCAGTCCGCGTTGCAACTGAGGAATCCAGGTTGAATACCATCTTTTTACACAGGATCACCAGACCGTAGCTGAATAATTGCTCTGGATTAATGTATCTTTGCTAATCAGCGTATTATCGCCAATCGCTGCCTGAGAGACAATCAGGCGATCAAAAGGGTCGCGTGTCCAGGACTGAGTCGCTGCCATGGCAACGACATTGGCAAAGTTTCTATCACACAAATTCAAGCCAATTTGACGATGCAGATAAGCATATATTTCCTTTGAGTCCACACTGATGCGATCAATCTCGTGCAGAAAATCTATCTCAAGCAAGGTCATCGGGGAGATAAGCAGATCGGTGGCATGTTCAATCACCTCGCTGGCCGTTGGACTTATTTTCTTACCCGCTGAAGCATAAAGCCAGACCAGCACATGTGTATCGAGATAGATCACAAGTCAGGTTGCCATCTGTCTGACCAATCCACATGCACCAGATCATCAGGGTTACCGCGAATGCAGTCAGGGTGTGGCTTCAATGAAGCCAGTTTACTCACCTTGCCGACAGGTTCGATTTTTATCAATTTCCCTTTGCGGTTGACTTCGATTGTTTCACCCGAATCAACAACCTGATCCAGCAGGCGATAAACATTTTTTCGCAGCTGCGTTGCAGTAATATGAATCGTCATGCACACAGACTAACCAAAGCGTACGATATGTCAATATCATGCGTACGCTTTCATTGCCTCCCAATTTGTCAGTAGGCAGGAATATCGGCCACTATACTTTTTCACAAGGCACTGAATTATTACGAATGATTACTTTGCTAGATTAAAATTCGATGGTGGTGAGTTCCACGCCATCGTGATCGTGTTCAAATTCGGTCTGGCGGCGTTGGTGGCGGGAATGTTCCCTGTGATCCCGGTGGTATGAAATACGATGAATATCACCCTCGCCGCAATGAATATTTTTACTGTCCCGGTCTCTGTAGCCAGAAAAACCATCCCCGAAGTTTACCGAGCAAGCTTGAATCACGTTTATGCTAACCTGCATCGTTGCTGAAACACTTTGCGCTGATGCAACGGCAGGCAGACTACCCATAATAAAGATCAGCAATAGCACCTGAATGATCCGCATGATGTCACCTCGGTCGCCATACGAAGAAAAAGCGATATTATACCTATCGGGTGAAATTTCAGTTACTTTAGAATGACGGGCAAGAGCGGTGGCGACGGGAGTGGCTTACCTATTCCATATCTTTATTTCTGCCCGGCCATTGTTTCCAGTTTTCAGGAACGGCTTTCGCTTCACAATTTTTTGCTTTGAACCTGGCTCAGGAGGAGATCAATGACTGAAAATGAGAAGCGTTATCTTGAAGTGTTACTGGAAGAAATGAACGGAATGCAGTCTTGTTTTGGAAGGGCGTGACTGATGGGGCTATATTTGATATTTATTCAGCCAGCAGGCCCCGAGCCATGGCGACGATGGCTTCAGGTTTGAACGGTTTTTGCAAAAAAGGCAATTTATGTTTGTTGTTGTGCAGGCATCCGCCGGAAATGACAATGGTGCGCAGCTCTGGAATCAATGAAACCATATGCTGGTGCAGCTCGACACCGTTGAGGGCAGGCATATCGTAGTCGGTGATGAGTAAGCGGGGGTGGAGGCTATGTGTGCGCATGCTTGTCAATGCATCAACAGGATGACTAAAGCTATGCACGTCCAACGCCAGCTTAGAGAGGAGAGTGTGCAGAAATTCAAGCATATCCTGATTATCATCCACGATAAAAATGGCCATACACATCCCCTTTTTTTGACTGCGCAAATGATATGTCAGTGCCAGCGAGATATGGCCGAGGGTTAAGGTAAAAAAAACGGGCGGGGAAATCCCCGCCCGTCTCGATCATGCAATAAATGAATAATTAATAAGCCACAGTTACAGTCAGTGTGTCATTCATAACGCCTAAC
>CAZXAI010000095.1:0-5887 GCA_964638265.1 uncultured Zetaproteobacteria bacterium | reverse complement strand
ACTGGAAAAAATTCTGCCGACAATTGCATCATGTGAAATTCCCGGCCAGAAAACCACACAAGAAAGACCCGTCGCGCCTGTTATTTGCCACGGCGGTGATGACACGTACCCGTTATTGCACCAGTGACGGCTTATTCGACTGGAATGTGCGTGCTGGCGAGAGTCGCCATTATCGCGACCGGCCATGGTATGCCCATAAACGGGCCAAATGGCAGCGCAAGACGCATGTCGTGTACGGCCACTGGGCGGCGGCCGGGCTGGTGACCAATCAGCGCCATGTGCTGGGCCTGGATTCCGGTTGCGTCTGGGGCAATGATTTAACACTGGCGAAGTTGAGCAAGGGCGGTAAATTCAAGATTGTAGCCAGGGCAGGGCTGTAAACTATCTGATCCAGCGCGCAGGCCGCGCTGGCTCCAGCCTCAGCGTTCGAACATGGCGCTGACCGGGGCATGATCAGAATACCAGACATCGGTAAACACACTGAGTGCTTTAATGCTGGCCGCGATTTCGGGCGTGCAGATATGATAATCAATACGCCAGCCGACGTTGTTTTCGCGTGCCTTGCCGCGATTGGACCACCAGCTATATTGCTCTTTATCGGGGTAGCATTGCCGGAATACATCGACGAAGCCAGCCTGCAGCCACTGCTCAAACCATGCCCGCTCTTCGGGCAGAAAACCGGAGTTTTTCTGATTGCCCCGCCAGTTTTTCAAATCAATGCGCTGATGGGCGATATTCATATCGCCGCAGACAATCAGCTCACGACCTTCATCTTTCAGACGTTTGATCAGCGGCAGGAACTGCTCCAGGAACACCATCTTGCCGGCCTGCCGCTCGGGGGAGCTGGAACCGGACGGAAAATAGGTGCTGATGACGGACAGCTTGCCGAAATCCGCCATGATAAAACGCCCTTCTGCATCAAAGCGCGACCAGTCTGTTTCCGGATCAATAGAGCTTAATCCGATATGTACGTTATCCGGTTCCAGGCGGGAGTATAGGGCCACGCCTGAATATCCCGGTTTTTCGGCCCAGTGGAATTGTCGATGGTAACCGTCGAACAGCGCCTCTTCAGGGATCTGATGCTCATGTGCCTTGAGTTCCTGCACGCACAGAATATCGGCATTCTGAGTGGCAAACCAACTCCAGAACCCCTTGCGCGTGGCGGCACGTATACCGTTAAGATTGGCTGTAATAATTTTCATGTCGTTATTATGCATAAGATCCCCGTAGTTACTTGGCAGGAAAATCGATAAACGGCACCTCAATCGAACCGTTAACACTCACACGGATATTGCCTTCGCCGGCAGACAGCGATGGCGGCACGGCATCGGCTGATTTGGCCATCTTACTCCGATACATTACCGGTCGCGGCGACTGACTGCTGGTATTGAGTTGAATGATCCTGAAATTCTGCGCACTCAAACTCTTGGCGATCTCTGCCGCTTTCTCCCGAAATGCAGCAATAGCCTTTAGCCTGAGCTGACTCTGGGCCTGTTTCGATGCGCTGTTGCTGATGCGAAACTGCAGACCGGATAGGTGCGCCCCGGCAGCTTCGATCACACCCAGCCACGCCGATATGGATTCAAGGTTGCGGCTAACCACCTGCTCCGATTGTATCATACGCCAGCCACTGCGAATGCGCGGGCTGTTCTTCGGATATCGCCACAGCGCCTGCATATTGCGGCTGACCGTTTTCAGCTTGACTCCCTGCTCTGATTTCAGACGTTGATGGACTGCGCCACTGACTCGATTGACGTACTGCCGTACCGCAGCCGCATCATTTCCTTCCTGCTCAATCTGAAAGTTGATCACGACTTCATCATTGGGTATGCGTGTCTGCACCACGGCGTTGAGATGAATCCGCGTACCCGACGGCAATGCATCCCCGGCATAGGCACTGCCCATAGCAAATCCGACCAGCGATACAAGCAAGGTAAAAGCAAAACAGAACATTTTCATCAACGTCTTCGCACGCTGACAGGGCACATGGATGTCTGAAACATCTGTTTTGATTTTATGCGTGTGGCTTGTTATGTGCATCATGTCACCTCTCATAAAATCAGGCCACCTTAGCAGAGTTAGCAAACACTGCGCCAGTGAACGTTTTCAGTTTATATGTGTCCGCCATCAACGGTAGTTACATTAGCATACTCCTCCGGTGAGAGCAGACGCAATGCGGCATTGGTTTTGAGCAAAGAGTTTGCCATAATCGGGCGCGATTTACAGGGAATCCAATATGAAAAAATTACTTATTTTCTTTGCGGCAGGTTGTCTGGGTGGATTGGCCAATAGCCTGACCGTATGGCTGTTCGGGCATTATGGCATCACTGCGTTGCTGAATGTTTCCATCGCGCCGACGCTGTCGGCAGGCTGGCTTTATCCCCGTATTGTATGGGGTGGGCTATGGGGCTGGTTGTTTATCTTGCCCATGTTGCAATCAAGGCTGCTGCTCAGGGGTGCGGTTCTGAGCCTGTTTCCCACGGCGGTGCAACTGTTTGTGGTGTTCCCAATGCTGGCGCATAAAGGCATGGCAGGCCTGGATCTGGGGCTGTTGACACCATTATTCGTGCTGCTGTTCAACTGGGTTTGGGGCGTTGTCGCAGCATTGACAATCAGGCTGGCCAAATAATCAGTCCGGTTCAGTTATGGATAACTGCGGCTGAGACTACATGCCTGATCCGTTGTGGCTGCATCACTGACGATGCGGATCCTGCTCATATTGCCAGTCAGCGATCGCTTTGAGATAGGCCGCTTCATCTTTCAGCTTTTCCATATCGGGCACAAAAATATTCATATTGGATGAAACCAGATGATCCAGCCAGCCGGCCAGAAACTGGCGATAGAGATTGGCCATTTGAGTTTCATTGGCAGCCGCTTTGGGGCCGATATAATCCTCGCTGGAGGCAATTTCACCGCGTACGGCAATATCCAGATTGGCCACAATGGAAACCTGACTGGTATCGATTGCACGAAAATGACCGGCCACATCCAGATAGACCAGCCACGGCGTGCCCGGCCGGAGCTGTGCGTAACAATCGATCATTTGCTGCTTGTCGGGTACGGGGGCGCTGGAAACCCGGTGCAATACGGCATGTGAAAAAATGCCGCGCATCAGGAAATCGAATGTCCCGGCCTTTTTTTGCGGCGCCAGACCGGTTTTCTTATCCGTTTTCAGGCGGCGGCCCAGCCAGAACTCAGCCGTTTGCTTGTCCGTAATCCGGGCATCGCCATCTTGTAGCGGTTCGGCATACACACATTCCCGCCAGCTGTTATCCTCCTGCAAACGCCATGCCCTGGCGCCGGAAGCAGAGAGTGCATCAATGGAGAAGCAGAGTTTCATGAATCACTATTGTCCTGAAACGGCGTGATGACAGGTAATCCGGTTTGCGGATTCAGGTGCAGACAGATTTCCCCGCGCAGCAGCCGGAGCAAATCATGGCCGACCAGTTCATAGCGCCAGCCATGCAGGCAGGCCACTGCCGGCGGTTCATCCTTACAGCGGTAGCCCCATGAAGCCAGTTCAGCCAGTTCGGATTTATTGGCCAGAATGGATGCGGCAATTTCACCTGCCTCCGCTTTCAGGCGCACCAGCGTATCGAGCATTTCAAGACGCAGGTCGGTGCCGGTTTGATTGTGACGGCGTGCTGCCTGTCTGGGCCAATCGGATTCCGGCGTATCCATGCCCCGCTGCCAGACCTGGATCAGTTCTTCACCGAAACGTTTGATGAAACCGGCATTGACGCCGCGCATGCGCTGCATGGTTTGCAGCGTCAGGGAACTGCGCCGGGCAATTTCCAGCAGCGCCTCATCTGAAATCATGCGGCGGCGGGGGATATCGCGTGCTTTGGCTGCACGTTCGCGCCATGCCGCCAGCTCGCGCAGCGCGGCCAGGTGTTTGCCTTTTAATCGGGTGACGCCTTTAACGCGCCAGAATACAGACGTCTCATCGTTGTCGTAGGTGGCCGGATCATTGAGTACGCTTTGTTCTTCCTCCAGCCATGCCATGCGTCCGGTGGCTTCCAGCCGTTCCTGCAAATGCTGATAGACGGGCATCAGCCAGATTACATCATCGGCCGCATAGATGAGCTGTTTGGGGGTGAGCGGGCGCGCTTTCCAGTCGGTGAATGATTCACCCTTGGCCAGCGCTTTTTTGGTAATGCGCTGTACCAGGTTGCCGAAGCCGACCTGTTGTCCGTAACCCAGCAGGGCGGCGGCGATTTGGGTGTCGAACAATGGCGCGGGCAGGCGTCCCGATTCCTTCACGAAAATCTCGATATCCTGCCGGCCGGCGTGAAAGACTTTCAGGATATCGGGGTTGCACAGGATATCCCAGAGGCCGGACAGGTCGTCAATGGCCAGGGGATCAATGATCCAGCACTGGCCGTTGCCGTAAATCTGCATCAGGGCGAATTCAGCGTAATAGGTTTTTTCCCGGTGAAACTCAGTATCAATGCACAGGACGCGGCAGGCGGCCATTTCCGGGTATGCGGCAGCCAGCAGGGCCGGGGTATCAATATAAATCGTAGAATTGGACATGGCGACAGACTAGCAATGCGAGCAACGAATAACAGCCTCTGTCGTTGATGCTTGTTTGGTGCCGCTTGGGGGCGCCTGTATTTATGAATAATCCGGGATGTTTATCGCTCATTGAGGAATCGTCATGGTGCGGCTATCGTACACGCCTTGAAAAATCTGGCGGGAAACCGATGATGTTTCCCCGAATCTACCCAGGATAAGGATAGTAATCATGGCAAGAAAGTTTAATTTCAGTGCAGGGCCGGCAATGTTGCCGACAGCCGTCATGGAGCGCGCGCAGCAGGAGATGCTGGAGTGGAATGGCTCGGGTATGTCGGTCATGGAAATGAGCCATCGCGGCAAAGAGTATATGTCCATCGCGACCAAAGCGGAGCAAGACCTGCGCGAGGTGATGGGCATCCCTGATAACTACAAGGTGCTGTTTCTTCAGGGCGGCGCATCGGCCCAGTTCGCCATGGCGCCGTTGAATCTGCTGGGCGATAAACAGAGCGCCGATTATATCAATACCGGTATCTGGTCGAAGAAGGCGATTGCCGAGGCCAAACGCTATTGCACGGTCAATATCGTTGCAGATACCTCGGGGGATGGTTTTACCACCGTGCCGACCCAGGCAGAGCTGACACTGAATCCTGATGCGGCTTATGTGCATTATACGCCGAACGAGACGATCGCCGGTGTTGAGTTCGATTATATTCCGGAAACAGGTGATGTACCTCTGGTTGCGGATATGTCCTCCACCATTCTGTCGCGTCCGATTGATGTATCCAGATTTGCCATGATCTATGCCGGCGCTCAGAAGAATATCGGCCCGGCAGGGCTGGCTATTGTGATTATTCGCGAGGATCTGCTGGGTAAAGCCGGCGAGAACACGCCGGCCATGTTCAACTATAAAACCCACGCCGATAACGGTTCGATGTACAATACGCCGGCAACGTACAGCTGGTATATGGCGGGACTGGTGTTCGCATGGATTAAGGAGCAGGGCGGACTGGATGCGATGGGCGAGGTCAACCGGCGCAAGGCCGATAAACTCTATGCTGTGATCGATAACAGTGATTTTTATGCCAATCCGGTAGCCAAGAATGCCCGTTCCTGGATGAATGTCACATTCACACTGGCCGATCCCGATCAGGATGCTGCCTTCCTCGCCGGTGCAGCAGAGCGCGGGCTGATTACCCTGAAGGGGCATCGTTCTGTCGGCGGCATGCGCGCCAGCATCTACAACGCCATGCCGGAAGAGGGCGTGGATGCGCTGGTGGCCTATATGCAGGCATTTGAACAGAATCAGGTGTAACTGGTTTTTTAGCGTAATCATTAAAAAGCGGCCCACATCGGGCCGCTTTTTGTTTGC
>CAZXAI010000094.1:0-6008 GCA_964638265.1 uncultured Zetaproteobacteria bacterium | reverse complement strand
CGTATCCCGGCAGCCCGTACGCGGGAGCATCAAAGCAACACATGAGAAGATTTGCACAAGGCTTGATTTCTAAAGGTATTCGTGCCACGGTAAGGCGCTCACGCGGCGATGACATCATGGCTGCATGCGGGCAGTTGAAGGCAGATACAGGCAAAGCAAACACCAGCAACACGAATTCAGGCGCAGCAACATGAAGGAATAAGCATGACTCAGAAAGCGGAACGCACAGGCATTATCGGCGGCAGCGGGCTGTACGATATCGACGGCATTGAACACATCGAGCACCTCGATCTCGACACGCCGTTCGGCAAACCGTCCGACGAACTGATGCTGGCCACCATTCACGGCCATGAGGTGGTATTCCTGCCCCGGCACGGACGCGGCCATAAGATACCGCCGCATCAGATCAACTATCGTGCCAATATTTACGCCATGAAACTGGCCGGCGTGAATCGCATTATTTCCATATCTGCAGTCGGTTCCCTGCGTGAAGATATTGCGCCGGGTGATTTTGTGCTGGTCGATCAGTTTGTCGATCGCACCCACAGCCGCGCCGCCACTTTTTTCGACGGCCCGGTGGTGGCGCATGTATCCATGGCTGATCCGGTTTGCGCCTGCCTTAAATCGGCCCTGTCAGCGGCATGCGCCAAGGCCGATATTCATACCCATCAGCACGGCAGTTACCTGGTCATGCAGGGACCGCAATTCTCCAGCCGGGCGGAATCAAATCTGTACCGCAGCTGGGGCATGAACGTGATCGGCATGACCAATATGCCGGAAGCAAAACTGGCCCGCGAAGCCGAGATTTGTTACGCCACGGTCGCCATGAGCACCGATTACGATTGCTGGCATGCAGAGCAAGCAGATGTAACGGTCGAGTCCATTATCGACGTCATGCATGGCAATGTCAGCAAGGCGCAATCCATGCTGCAGCATTTTTTCAGGGCGGATAACACCGCAACCAGCTGCTCGTGCCACTGCCGCAAGGCGCTGGAGCATGGTATTTTTGCCGACCTGACAGGGCAGGATGACGATGCCATTCGCCCCGTTCATGCACTGGTCGAGCGCTTTCTATGAACATCCGGGGCGCCCTGCTCATACTGACAGCCCTGGCGCTGAGCGCCTGTGCCAGCAGTAGCAGTGTGAACAGCCCGGACAAACAGGCTCGGCTGGCCGATATCCATTACCGGCTCGGCATTGACGCCCTGGGCAAACAGGGCATGTTACCCAAAGCATTTCAGGAGTTAATCCAGTCCGATAACATTCGCCCCGATCAGCCCCCGGTACTGGATGCGCTGGCTTATGCATGGCTGCTGCGCGGTGATATGAAAAAATCAGAAACCTTCTACCGGCGCGCCATACGCTTGGGCGCAGGCGCGGCCACCTATAATAATTATGCCAATTTACTCAACCGCATGAAACGCTATAAGGCAGCGGAAGAAGCAGCCCGCCAGGCGCTGAATGACCCGAGCTATCCCCATCAGGATCTTGCCTTCATCAACCTCGGCGATGCGCTGCTGGGTCAAAAACAGTTCGAGCCTGCCATTGCAGCCTATCAGTCCGCCACAGTATTCAATCCGAATAATGTAATCATCCAGCTCAGAATGGCGCATGCCTATCAAAAGCTCGGCAAGCTGCGCGAAGCGCGCCTGCTATATGAAACATTCCTGATCAAACAGCGGGGTAACCGGACGGCTGTTGAAGGCTTGCTGGCCGTACTGGATCAACAACAGGATCGCCGCGCCGCTGCATCGGTGCTGCACCGGTTCAGCCGCCATGCCGCCACCGCGCTGGACAAGGCATGGGCTCAGAACGAGCTGGAACGACGCAAGAGCCTATGAGCGAAGAAGTGCAGGCATGCCCGCCGGAGGATGAGCAAGCGGCTGAACTGACCGGACGGCAGGCGCTGCTATACGAGATTGGCAGAAAACTGAGCCAGGCGCGCGCAACTGCCGGCGAATCCATTGAAGAAGCGGTGCGCAAATTAAAAATCCGCAAGAGTCATTTACTGGCGCTGGAACATGGCGACTGGGACACGATGCCCGACGATATCTATGTGCTGGGCTTCCTGCGCCAATACAGCCAGTACCTGGGTGTGGATATCTCCGATGAATTACAGCGTCTGAAACATGATCAATATGCGCTGACCAAGCCGCTGACCTTCCCTGACCCGCCGGTCGCGCCGTCACGACGCTGGGCATGGGTAGCCGGCGCGGCGTTCGTGTTGCTGTTCACCCTGTTCAATATCGCCACTGAAAACCAGCACATGGACAAACCGGATTCCAGTGCAGCGACTGTAACAGCGGCAACAGATAGCACCTCCAGCGCGCCAGCCGACGATGAACATGCCGCTGCCGGGGATACGGCTCCGCCCGCCATACTACCCCCCCCGGACAACACACAGCCGCCCCCCTCCCCGACCCCACACACGCTCAGCCATAAAGCACCCGTAACCGCCGTCACAGCAGCAGCTGCCGATCAAACACGCGTCCTGGTCGTGAAACCGGCGACTGCAGACAAACGAGCCGCCCCTCACCACAACGCAAACACAACACCTGCACATACGCTCACCGCCAATATAACCATGCACCGTTTCCGTTTTGATGCGGTAGGATCGCCCGTCTGGTTGCAGATTTCCCGACCGGCCCAGCCCGGTAACGGCAAGGGTCGCTTGCTCAAAGAGGTATTATTGCAGCCGGGCTTTCATACCACGATCCATGCGCGCAGCGAATCGCTCTGGATCACTTGCGGCAATGCGCCGGCGCTGCGCATCAGCGTGGATGGGCGCGAATTTGCCGCAGCGGGCAGCCTCGGCACTGGAAAAAAAGTTTTACGCGATTATCGTTTCAGCATTGGTCACGATAACTAACTTGCCAGATGCCCGCATCTGCTGCATATTGCTGTATCGCAAAATACCTTCATCTCAGGGGAGCACCTCATGACAGCCACAAACTTTCAAGCCGCACGCCGTAATATGGTGAATCACCAGATTCGCTGCTGCAAAGTGCTGGATGCGAATATCCTGGATCTGATTGAATCCATGCCCAGAGAAGATTTTATCCCCGAACATGTCAGGAGTCTGGCCTATATGGAGGGGCATGTTCCGCTGCCCTGCCACCAGGAAATGCTCTCCCCCTTACAGGAAGCCAGTATTCTGCAAGCCCTGATGCTCGACGGCACGGAACGCGTACTGGAAATCGGCACCGGCACCGGTTTTTTAACCACCATGCTGGCCATGCAGGCGGATTCGGTGGTCAGTTGTGAAATCCACGCGGATCTGGCCAGGCAGGCTGAGGAAAACATCCACAATCATGGCGTCAGCAATGCCACAGTCATTCATATCAACGCCATGGATGCAGAGGCCGTGGCCGCCTGTGCCGCGCTGCAGGGCCCATTCGATGTCATCGTCATCGGTGCAGCCACCATGAACGTGCCAGCACATATTGAGGCGCTATTGCGCGACGGCGGCCAGATGATGGCCTTCATCGGCAAAAATCCGGCTGCTTCACTGGTGCACCGGGTCAAAATCGGACAGTCATGGCAACAGACTGGTTTGTTTGAAACCCTGCTTCAGGATATAGAAGGCATGCCGGAAACACGCGAATTCGTCTTCTGACGCATTCTGCAACCCGGCACACATGAAAACATCAGTCTCATCAGCATGCGGGCTGTACGCCCTGATGCTGATGATGGCGGCGCCTGCATATGCCGCAGATCACCGGGCTGCTAACGCCTACGATGACAATATCCTCTTTATCGCCGCGCCCTACCTCAATGCATCCGATATTGCCGGCAACGCACCGACAATCACCATTCCCCGTCACGCAATAGCGAGCCTGAGCATACAAAACATCAGCGATTATCAATGGCGCATCAGCGTCATATCCATTCCCGCCTATCGCGAAAAAACCGCCATACTACAGATTCTCGACACCGCCGGCCCCAGACTCTCGGCGCATGGTGATCTCATCGTCCCCCTGCCCGGTCGCGCCGCACCGGCCCGGTGCGTCGATATGATGCAACAGCCATTATGGTTACATACGATCAGGCTCGGCATGTCAAAATTCACATGGCATGCGCCCGCGCTCACGCCGGCGGCGGTCGCGCGGGCAATGGCCGAACACAAACGCCGGGCCAGACTGGCCAGACGCATGGCTGACCGGGCCTTTTATTTCGGCTATGACACCAACAATGATGCGCTGAAATAGAGTCATCTCTTATCCATGCGCATAATACTCACACCCCAACTGTGGCATAAAAACTCACTTGAGAAGGTAATACTATGATCATACTGGCAGGTGATATCGGCGGCACCAAAACCCTGTTGCAACTGGCTGATATCGAACCGGGTTCAAGCTACGATGTGATTGCTGAAAAACGCTATATCAGCGCCGATTGGGCACACCTCACGCCCATGGTGCAGGACTTCATGCAGCACGCGGCCCAACCCGCTACATCAGTCATTCAGGCCGCCTGTTTCGGCATCGCCGGGCCGGTCAATAACCGTCATGCCCGCACCACCAATCTGCCGTGGCAACTGGATGCGGATGATATGGAACACATTCTGGGCATAAGCAATATTCGTTTCATCAATGACTTTCAGGCCATTGGCTATGGCATCGACGCACTCGCTGATGATGATCTGGCCGTACTGAATCAGGGCGCAGCAATCCCCCGTGGCAATCGCGTGATTATCGGCGCCGGTACGGGTTTGGGGCAGTGTTTTATGGTCTGGCAGGGAGAACACTACGAAGCCTTTGCCTCCGAAGGCGGCCATGTCGATTTCGCCCCGACCGATGCAGAGCAAATCGCGCTGCTGCAATATATGCAAAAACGATTTAAGCGATGCACATGGGAATGCGTAGCCTCCGGCACCGGCATACGCAATATTCACAACTATATGCTGGATGCCTACCCCGGCGAAGAATCTGCCGAACTGAGCCGGGCTCGCAACCGGGGTGACCCGTCCGCCGCCATCTCAATGGCCGCCAGCAATGGCAGTGATCCGCTGGCCAGGCGCAGCATGGATTTATTTTGTAAACTGTATGGCGCCCAGGCGGGCAACCTGGGCCTGACCGGCCTGGCGAGCGGCGGCATCTACGTGGCCGGCGGCGTAGCGCCCCGCATTATCGACATGCTGAAAAACGGTCTGTTTATGCAAGGCTTTATGAACAAGGAAGAACGCATGCAGGATTTGCTGGCCGCCATGCCTGTGCGTGTCGTGCTCAATACCCGGGTAGGTCTGATGGGGGCGGCAGTGCTAGCCCACCGATGCGCCGGCGAAAAACGCGATAATGCAACGAGCCGCTGTAACAAACTATAGCGATTTTTCCACCGCCACTTCATCACAATCGGCAAAGCGGGAGCAATGCACGCAGACCGTCCAGATTTTATGCGGCAGGCTCTCTTTGGAAACGATGTGATACCCCTGCTTGATAAAGAAATCCGTGACATAGGTCAGGGCAAACACTTTGCTGACACCGAGGCCGGCCAACCACTGCTCGCAGGCGGCCACCAGCAAATGCCCGACGCCATGCTGCTGACGAGCCGGATCGACGGCCAGCGAACGCACTTCAGCCAGATTTTCGGCATAAATATGGGCGCAAACCACGCCGGCCAGCGCGCCATCATCGTCCGCCACCAGAAATTCCTGCAAATGCTGGAAAATATTATCGCGATCACGCAGTAATATAATATCCTGCTCGGCATAGGGGCGCAGCAACCGGTAAATCGATTCCACATCATCAACAGTGGCCGGACGAATTCGAAGCTGCTGCACGCTTATACCGGCGCAGTCTGGCCGCGCTGCAACATATCCGCCGCATGTTGCAAGGATTGCGTCCCCGCCCCACCCAGCATACGGGCAATTTCACTTTGCCGCGACTGATCTGCAATGGGCTCCAGCCTGGTAATGGTGCGCCCTGCTTGTTCAGACTTACTGATCACCACCTGCTGATCCGCACAGGCCGCTACCTGCGGCAGATGCGAAATCACCAGCACCTGCCTGT
>CAZXAI010000093.1:0-6014 GCA_964638265.1 uncultured Zetaproteobacteria bacterium | reverse complement strand
TGTGCACGACTGAACCGGCCATACAGGCATGGCAATACAAACAGCGTCAGCAGGGTGGAAGAAACCAGCCCGCCAATGACCACGGTTGCTAACGGTTTCTGAATTTCCGAGCCGATACCATTGGACAATAGCAGCGGCACCAGCCCCAGACCGGCAATCATGGCTGTCATCAATACCGGCCTGAAACGGCTTGCTGCACCATGGCAAATGGCTTCATTGATATCGTGGCAGTCACCCCGGTGCCGGTTAATGGCATCGACCAGCACCACGCCATTGAGCACCGCCACCCCGAACAGGGCAATAAAACCGATACTCGACGGCACGGACAGATATTGGCCTGATGCAAACAGAGCCAGAACACCGCCAATCAACGCCATCGGCACATTGAGCATAATCAGTGCGGCCTGACCGACCGACAGAAACATGAAATACAGCAGCAGAAAGATCATCAACAGCGACAGCGGTACGACTACCATCAGTCTGGCCTGAGCCCGTTGCTGATTCTCGAACTGGCCGCCGAACACCACGGTATAACCCGGCGGCAGATCGATCTCCTGCTGGATGCGCTGATCCAGCTCGGCCACCAGCGAACCCATATCGCGATCTTCCACATTGCTCTGAATCACCACGCGGCGCTGCACGTCATCGCGCTTGATCATCGGCGGCCCCTGTTCCAGACCAATCGAGGCCACATCCGCCAGCCGCACCCAGGCGCCGTTTGGCGCCTGTAAAATCAGATTGCCAATCGCTTCGGGGCTTTGACGATAAGCCCTGGCCAGGCGGACATAGATATTGTAGCGCTCATTGCCCGAAATCACCTGTCCGGCCGCAGCGCCGCCAATCGCATCGGCCACCAGACTCATCACATCATCCACCGGTATGCCATAACGATCCAGCTTGCTGCGATCCGGATGAATCACCAGCTGCGCCTCGCCCTCGATCTGCTCCATGGCGACATCGCGGGCGCCCTTCACGCTGCGGGTCAGCTGTTCGATTTTATGCCCGTAAACAGCCAGTTGTTTGAGATCTGGGCCGAACAACTTGATGGCCAGCTGCGCCTTCACCCCGGACAACATTTCATCCACGCGCGTTGCAATCGGCTGCGAAAAGGCCAGCAGGATGCCCGGCACCTGCTCCATTTTGGCGCGCATCAGCGCCTGCAAATCCTGCCGGTTCGAGGCGCTGGTCCACGCCTCTACAGGCTTGAGTCCGACAAAGATTTCGACATTGGACACCGCTTCCGGGTCGCCGCCGATTTCCGCCCGACCGGCGCGGGCAGAGGCATAGGTCACTTCAGGGAAGTCTGCCACCAGAATGCGTTCCAGCTTTTCACCTGTGCGTTTGGCATAATCCAGCGATGAAGACGGGGCAAGCGTAGCCCGGATATTGAGCGTACCCTCCTCCAGTTCCGGTACGAATTCGGTGCCCAGCATGGGCACCAGAAACATGCTCGCCACAAAGGCCAGCGCCGCACCGCCAACCACCACGCCTTTCGCCCTGAGCGCCGCTGCCAGCAATGGCCTGTACAGCCGGGCCAGCGGCGTCATTAACGGACTGTTCCTGTGGCGGACGCCTTTGGTGAACAGATAGGTGGCCAATACCGGCATAATCATCATGGCGACGATCAGCGATGCAAACATGGCGAAACAGATGGACAGGGCCATCGGGGTAAACAGCTTGCCCTCGACCCCCTGCAGGGATAACAGCGGCGTAAATACGATTAAAATAATCAATACGGCAAAGAATACAGGCCTGGCCACCTCCTTGGCGGCTTCGGAGATCAGCAGGGCAATGCTGTGATCCCCTTTCTGAACGCGTTCCAGGTGCTTGAAGATATTTTCCACCATCACCACCGAACCATCCACCATCATGCCGGTTGCAATCGCCAGCCCGCCGAGACTCATCAGATTGGCTGATATGCCATAAGACTGCATCAGCGCCAGCGCCGCGAGGATGGATATGGGCACCGATAACAGTACCAGCGTTGCCGCCCGGATATTCATCAGCACCAGCGTGACCACGATAATAATCAGCACAAATGCTTCCAGCAGCGCTTTTTCCACCGTCCACACGGCCTGGCTGACCAGGTCGGACTGATCATAAAAGGGCTGAATGCTCACCCCTTCGGGCATGGCCTTCTGCACGATGTCCAGCCGCGTTTTCACATCATCGATAGTATGTTTGGTGTTGGCCCCGAAGCGTTTGAGCACAATACCGGCAACGACTTCGCCCAGCGCTTTTACATTGCCCTGCCCGTCGCGTTCGGTCATGGTCACGGTGCCCTGACGGATAGCGCCGCCAAAAGCCACCCTGGCCACATCGCCTACGCGTACGGATGTACCATTGATCGTTTTTACCGGAATCATGCCAATTGCAGCCAGGCCGTCTTTGCCGCCGGGTATCCAGCCCACGCCGCGAATCACCAGTTGCTCATCACCCTGCGGCAGATACCAGCCGCCGGCATTGCGGTTGTTGGCGGCGATGGCAGTGATGATATCCTTCACATGCAGCTGATAAGAAAGCATTTTTTGCGGGTCGAGCTGCACCTGATACTGACGCACTTCGCCGCCAAAAGAGAGTACGCTGGTCACCCCCTCCACCGGCATCAGCATCAATTTCACCACCCAGTCGTTGAGCGCGCGCAAGCTCATCGCGTCATAGCCTGCGCCCGGTTCAGCTTTCAAAATATACTGAAACACCTGACCCAGTCCGGAGGTGTTCGGCCCGATGCCCGGCACCCCGGCCCATGACGGCACATTCTGACGCGCCTGCTGTAGTTTCTGAAACACCAGCTGGCGGGCAAAGTAGATATCCGTACCCTCTTTGAATACCACGGTAATCACAGACAGGCCGGTTTTGGAAATCGAGCGCACCTCTTGCACATCGGGCAGGGAGTACATCACCGCTTCAATCGGATAGGTAATCAACTGTTCCACTTCGGCAGAGGCCAGCCCCTGCGCTTCGGTGTTGATGGTGACCTGCACATTGGTAACATCAGGGAAAGCATCGAGATTCAGCTTGGGAATCACGGAAACGGCATAGCCGAGGCCGCCCAGCAACAGCAGCATCACCAGCAGACGGTTATGAACCGAGATATCAATCAGTTTGGTAAACATATCATCCGGCTCCTAATCTTCTTCTGCAAAACTGGATTTCATCAATTCCGAAATCAGTGAGAATGATCCGCCGACCACCACCGTGTCACCGGCCTGGACGCCGTCAAACACGGCCACGAAACCGCCTGCCGGTTTGCCGACACGGACTACGCGACGTACAAACGCGCCGGATGTATTGCGAATGAAAACGATATTGTCACTGCCCTGGCGTTGCACGGCGCCTGCGGGCAGGAACAGCGTATCAGCCGCCGCTCCGGTAGCGATTTTCGCCTGTACAAACATGCCCGGATGCAATGCGTCCCCCTTGTTCTGCACCCGCAGGCGCACGCCTGCGGTACGGGTGGCCGGATCCAGACGGTGATGAATATTGAGTACGCGGGCGCTGTACTGCTGCTTGCCGCTGTTCAGAATCACGCTGGCGCTCTGCCCCCGTCTGATGCCGGACAACTGCGATTCGGGGATGTTTACTTCCACCCACACATACGATTCATCAACCACCTGCATCAGGCGGCTGCCTGCGGTCAGATGCTGGCCGAGCCGGAAATCATCAGCGACCACGGTGCCGGCATGCGGGGCGCGCAAGGTCAGTAATCCGTATTGCCCCTGTTTCAATTGACGCTGTTTTAATCGCCCCTGTTTCATCAGGCCGGAAATATCATGTCTGCTCAGGCCATAGGAATACAGCGCTGCTGTTGCGGCAGCCAGCCGGGCATGCGCCGTCTGCGCATTGCTGTCTGCCTGTTGCAGCCGCGCCTGAGAGATGATGTGTTGCGCCGCCAGCGTTTTCAGCCGGGTCAGCTCCTGTTTGCTGCGGTGATGTTCTGCTCTGGCCTGCAGATATGCCGCTTCGGCCTGAGCCAGCGCCGTGCTGTTCAGCGTGACCAGTTGCTGTCCTTTTTTTACATGCTCGCCCATATGCACATGGCGCTGATACACCACGCTATCGAGCAGGGTGGTGATATCCGCCAGCGCATAGGTGTTGAATGCCACCACGCCCGGCGCTGTAATGCTTTGCGGACGCGGTTGTCGTTGTATCTGTTCGGTTGTAATGCCGGCCTGTTTTATCTGGGCCGGCGTGAGTCTGACGATATCGCCCGGCTGATCGGATCCGGCAGCGAACACGGTCGTCGCCATCAATGTAAGAATGGAAAAAAGTAAGATATTCATGGTTGGGTTCCTTGCAGAATATATTCGGGATGACCGAGCACCTCGGCCAGCCGGATTCGGGCCAGCCACCCCTGTTTGATCATGTCCAGCGCCGTCATGCGGGCATCGAGGCCCTGCCGGATGTGTACCACCAGCTCTTCCAGATCCAGTTCGCCAGCATCATAGGCTTTTTGAGCAAGCCGGATGGTGGCTGCGGCGCTCTGTTGCATGTTTGAACGGATGATGCCCGACAGGGCGCTCATGGCATTGGCGTGACTGGCGATGGCGCTGTCCACTGCATAACGCAATTGCTGCGTGGACCATGCCAGTCCGGTATTGAGCCGCTCTGTTTGAGCCAGCGCGGCGCGATATGCCCCTTTATGGCTATTCAGCACAGGCAGGGGGATGGTAATGCCCAGCTTGATCAGGTTTTCGCCGGCTTCACGGCCGGTCATGGCGCTCAGGGCAATATCGGGAATGCGCTGCGCCTCGGCCAGCTCGGCCTGGGCGGTGGATTGCATCAGTCTCGCACGCAGGGCGGCCAGGTCGGGCCGTGATTGCAGGGCGATTTTGTATGCATCGGCAGGTGGCTGCCAGCCGGTCAGTAGCCTGGGCAGCACCAGCCGGGGCAGACTGGCAATCGATCCCTTGCCCAGCGCCACCAGATAGGCCTGTTTGCTCTGAGTCAATAACTGTCTGGCGACTGCCGTTGCATTCAGGGCGGATGCATAAGCGGACTGGGCCAGATTGGCATCGAGTTGACTGGATTGCCCCAGTGTTAATTGCAGCGCCACTGCATGGCTGACTGTTTTCAGCATGGCGCGCTGTTGCCGGCGCAAATCAAATGCCTGCTCGGCCATTGAGAGGCGCACATAAGCGCGGGCGGCGGCTATCATCAGTTGCTGACGGGTGTTGTCGCGATTGTTGCTGGCCATATTCAGGGCGGCCTGAGCCGATTGTTCTCTAAAACCTTGTTTGCCGCCGGTTTCGATGCCCTGTGACAGGGTAATATAATAATCATTGGCTCTGCCGCCGCCATTGAGGCGTCGGCGTTGCGGCTCCAGAGACAGCTCCGGGTTATAGGCGTAAGCGCGCTGTTCCGTCAGCTCGCCTCTGGCTGCAACAATGGATTGATCGGCCATTTGCAACATGGGATGTTGCTCCGCAGCAGTATCCATAGCCTGCTGTAAGCTATCTGCATGGCCAAAGGCCGGGTGAATGCATAACAGCATGCCGGTGATAATAATTCGTGTGCGCACAGTTTTCCCCCTGTGAAATAGAATAAATGAACGGGGAAGCTGATTTTTTTTCTAAACTGGACAGGTTTCACGGCGTCCTGTGATCATATTCATAGATCAGGCCGGCGATTCAGCGATAAAAAATCAGCTGTGCAATTGCCTGGGCGGTTGTTCGATTAAGTGGATAATCTCGGGGATATTCAATGAGGCCAAGCGATTGACCGGGCCAGGATGAGCGCAGGGCCGGCTTGGCGTATGAACCGGCTGATCCAGAAAGACATGCGCAGCATGTGCGGCACAGGTCTGGTCAATCGGGGAGCTATGTTGATTTGTATGGGATTGGGACGATGCGATATGCGCAGGCGCATCGGCTGCATGGCAGACATCAATACCCGCACCGCAGACAAACATGCCCATTTGCAGGGCGAAAACAGCCATCCAGGCCACATAACGCATGGGGGGGGAGGATAGGTGCTGTACGGCGTGATAGCAAGCGATGATGCTGATGCTCCCA
>CAZXAI010000092.1:0-6068 GCA_964638265.1 uncultured Zetaproteobacteria bacterium | reverse complement strand
TCAGGGTCTGGAGCCGCTCAGGATCGACATGTACCTGTTCCGCCGCGCCGGCGAAACCATGGGCACGGTCGGCGAACGCCTATGGCACAAATTGCAGCAGTGTCAGTATTAATCTTCCAGATCCATGCGCGTTAACATGAAATAAACAACGCGCCGGCATGTGCTGCGGTATTATTCTGGCCAGACCAGTACCGGCTTTCGGGCCGCCTGTGTTTCATCGAGTCTGCGCCGGAACGGTTTAACCGGCGCTGCATGCAGCATATCGGTGTCGCCGGCCTCACATTGGGCCGCTATTTCCAGCATGGCATCACAAAACGCATCGAGCGTTTCGCGTGATTCGGTTTCGGTCGGCTCGATCAGCATGGCGCCATGCACGATCAGCGGAAAATAAACGGTCATGGGATGAAAACCCAGATCAATCAGTTGTTTGGCGATATCGAGCGTTTTGACGCCGTGTGTTTCCTGTAATGCATCGGTCAACAGGCATTCATGTTTGCATAAACCGTCAAACGGTACGTGGTAGGCATCTTTCAACCGGCTCAACACATAATTGGCATTGAGCACGGCATCTTCGGCGATTTTGTGTAAATGGTTTTTTCCGAACGCCGCGATATAAGCCGCAGCGCGCAATAACACGCCGGTCTGGCCGATGCTGCCGAGCACCGGGCCAATGGATGCCTCGTCGGCATGCAACAGTGCATAGACATCGCCGTGTTTTTCAATGCGCGGCACCGGCAGAAACGGAGCGAGCGTATCATTGACGGCCACAGGCCCCCCGCCGGGGCCGCCGCCGCCATGCGGGGTGGAGAAGGTTTTGTGCACATTGATATGCAGGCAATCAATACCCATATCGCCGGGGCGAGCCACGCCGACCAGCGCATTGAGATTGGCGCCATCGCCATACACCAAACCACCGGCATCATGCACCAGCTGGCAGATGTGCTGAATATCCGATTCAAATGCGCCGGCAGTATTCGGATTGGTCATCATCAGCGCTGCGGTATCATTATCCAGATGACGTTTGAGCTCGTTCAGGTCGATACGGCCATCCGGGCCCGATTTCAATTCGACCGCATACATACCGCACAGGGCGGCAGAGGCCGGGTTGGTGCCGTGGGCGGAATCGGGCACCAAGACTTTTTTACGGTGTTGCTGGCCGCGCGCATCGAGGGCGGCGCGTATCATCATCAGACCGGCCAGTTCACCGTGCGCGCCGGCAGCCGGTTGCAGGGTGACATGGGAAAAACCGGCGATCTCGCCCAGCCATTGCTGCAATTCATACAGCAGCGCCAACACGCCCTGCACCGTATCTTCAGGCTGATCCGGATGGATATGGCACAAGCCCGGCAAACGAACCACCTGTTCATTGACGCGCGGGTTGTATTTCATGGTACAGGAACCGAGCGGATAAAAGCCGGTTTCAATGCCGTGATTCCATTGGCTCAGACGCACAAAATGGCGCACCGTTTCCGGCTCCGACAAGCCGGGAATGCCAGCCGGAGTCGCACGGGCAAATGCACGCAGCGCATCAGGAACAGCGCCATTCACGCCGGGCAGGTTGATGGCGGACGGCGCTTCATGGGCATGCTCAAACAGCAGTGCTTCTTCATGCTGAATACCTGCCGTGGCGGAATATGTATAGGGACTGGATATGGATTCACTCATCGGGCTGCCTCCAGTGCGGCGATATACCGGTTGATATCGTCCTGCTCGACCATTTCCGTGGTGGCGACCAGCAGGTGGCGGGCTTCGCCCCCTGCTTCAATGCGCTCCAGCGGGATGCCGCCAAAAATCGCATCGGCCTGTGCGGTATTGAGAAAACGCGCCCGCGCATCATGATCGGCAAAGCTCAGGACGGTTTCATTGTAATGTGCGCCGTCTGCTGCGCTGACATGATCGGGCAGGCGTGACACCAGCGCCTGCAATGCCGCTGCCGAATGGCGCGCCACCGTAGCCAGGCCGGCATCACCCATCAGCGTCATATACGTTGCTGCCGCCGTACACATCAGCCCCTGATTCGAGCAGATATTGGAGGTCGCCTTTTCGCGCCGGATATGTTGTTCGCGGGTGGACAGAGTGAGCACGAAACCGCGCTTGCCATCGGCGTCCGTCGTCATGCCGCATACGCGACCGGGCATCTGGCGCACATATTTCTGTTTGCAGGCGAACAGACCCAGATGCGGCCCGCCATAGCCCATCGGAATACCGAGCGACTGGCCGGAACCGACCGCAATATCAGCGCCCAGCGCGCCGGGCGACTCGATCAGGGCAAACGCGGAAATATCGGAAAAAGCTACCACCATCAGACATTTGTTGGCGTCGCAGGCGGCGCGCAATCGCGCCAGATCATACACCGAGCCGTAAAAATCGGGGTATTGCACAATCACACAGGCGGTTTGGTTATCCATGGCAGCGATTAGCTTGTCCACATCCGTGCCGAAGCCATCCATTGCGACTTCCGCATATTCGCCATCGAGTCGGGAGAGATAATTGGCGGTGACATTGCGATAACGCGGGTTGACGGAAGCAGCCATGACCACGCGTTGTTTGCGGGTGATACGGCGCGCCATCAGCGCCGCTTCGGCAGTGGCCGTGGCCGCTTCATACATTGAAGCATTGGCCACATCCATGCCGGTGAAACGAGCAATCATGGTCTGAAACTCAAACAGGGCCTGCAATGTGCCCTGCGATATTTCCGGCTGATAGGGGGTATAGGCGGTCAGGAATTCACCGCGTGAAATCACATAATCGACCACGGCCGGCACAAAATGGTGATAGGTGCCGCCGCCCAGGAAGTAGGCGCTATTGGACGCATTGCGGTTTTTATCGGCAGCCTGCGTAAACTTGCGCACAATCGCTGCTTCCGATAATCCTTCCGGCAGATTCAGCGCGCCCTGCTGCAGGTGGAACTCAGTCGGGATATCGGCAAACAAATCGCGCATGCCGGCCATGCCAATCGCCGCCAGCATGGATTTCCGATCACTATCAGTATGGGGGAGAAACCGCATAGGTAAATCCTTTTTTCACCGCAAAGGACGCAAAGTTTCGCAAAGTAAAATCAAAGGCTGTTTTGCTAACAGGACAAAAGTCACTTCCCCGATGAGTCTGACGCATGAAGAATGGCAAAACTAAATAATCGGTTTTCTTTGCGTACCTTTGCGCCCTTTGCGGTAAATTTCGTTTATTCTTCTAAAAAGGTGGTGTATTCGTCGTCGGTCATCAGTTCGAGCGATGCGCCGTCACCGATGTTGACTTTGGCAATCCAGCCCGCGCCATAGGCATCGGTATTAACCTGTTCCGGCGCGCCTTCCAGCCCGTCATTGACCTCGATCACTGTGCCGCTAAGCGGTGCATAGACATCGGATACCGCCTTGACCGACTCCACCACGGCATAGGCTTCGCCAGCCTCGATAGCGCGGCCAATCTCGGGCAGTTCGACAAAGACGATATCGCCCAGTGCTTCCTGGGCATGATCGGTAATGCCGAAGGTGGCCGTGTCACCGTCGATGCGCACCCATTCGTGGTCTTTGGTATATTTCAAATTAGCAGGAATGGTCATATTTGAATCCCCCCGTTTTTTTTTCACCGCAAAGGACGCAAAGGTTCGCAATGAAAGTCAAAATCAATATTATATATTGATATTTGAAGCTGTTGCGTTGCATTTTTTGTATGGTTTTCCTTTGCGGTTCATTCGTATTTCAAATCAGCGTTTTACGTTGCTGCGCACGAATGGTAAATGCGCACGTTCTGCTGCCACCTGTTTGCCGCGAATCTCGACGCGCAAATCACCAGTTTCCGCATGTTCGGGCTTTACATAGGCCAGCGCAACCCCGCCCGCCATCGGCGAGTACATGCCGGAAGTGATTTCGCCGCTCAGCTCACCGTTCACGTATACGGTATAATGTTCACGCGGGATGCCGCGACCGGTCAGTTTCAGTGCAATCAAGCGCTTTTGCGGGCCGCTTGCGCGGCGCGCTTCTACGGCAGCCTTGCCGATAAAATCACCCTTATCGAGTTTGGTGATCCACATTAATTTCGCCTCAACCGGCGTTACAGCATCGGAAATCTCATGACCATAGAGCGCATAGCCCATTTCAGTACGCAACATATCACGGGCAGCCAAGCCAATCGGCTGCGCGCCGTGCTCCAGTAACTGTTGCCATACATCCACCGCGATTTCGTTGGGGATATAAATCTCGAAACCGTCTTCGCCGGTATAGCCGGTGCGCGATATGATGCCGGGCGTGCCGTTTATACCCAGCTGCGCGAAATTGTAATAGCCAATCTGTTCCAGGTCGGTATCGACCAGGGCTTGTAATGCGGTTTGCGCCGCTGCGCCCTGCAGGGCCAGCAGTGCGGTGGCATCGGATTCATCGCTCACGCAGACACCGAACCCGGCAGCCTGTTGCTGCAAATGCGCCACATCCTTGTGTCGGTTGGCGGCATTGATGCACAGGTAGTATTCAGTATCGCCGATCTTGTACGTGGTGATATCATCGATAAATGTACCGGATTCACCCAGCAGGGCGGAATAATGCACCTGTCCCTCTGCCAGTTTCGATACATCATTGGTGGTGACATATTGTAAAAATGCCAGCGCGTCAGGCCCGCTCACGCGCACCTGTCCCATATGGGTGATATCGAACAGGCCAGCGCCGCCCTGGCGCACGAAGATATATTCTTTCAGCGCGCCGTTTTGATATTGTACCGGCATGTTATAACCGGCGAACGGCACCATTTTTCCACCCAGGGCAACATGCTCATCAAAGAGCGGTGTTTTTTGTAATTCAGTCATACTCGATTCCTGTGTTGATCGTATCAGGCGTCGCCGATATGTATTTTGAATGCTTCAACGGTATTGGCCAGCAGCATGGTAATGGTCATCGGCCCCACCCCGCCCGGCACCGGTGTAATCCAGGCGGCGCGTTTTGCAGCTGCTTCAAATTCCACATCGCCGGTCAGTGTGCCGTCTGCCAGACGGTGGATGCCAACATCAATCACAGTTGCACCGGGTTTAATCCATGTACCCTTGATCAGTCCCTGTTTACCCGCCGCAGCTACGACAATATCCGCCCGCTCAATATGGCTACGCAGGTCGCGGGTGAATTTATGCGCGATAGTCACAGTCGCTCCGGCCAGCAACAGCTCCAGCGCCATCGGGCGGCCAACAATATTCGATGCGCCGACCACCACGCATTCCTTGCCATGCAAATCCATGCCGGTTTCTTCCAGCAACTTCATACAGCCGAACGGGGTGCAGGAGCGTAGCGCCGGTTTGCGCGCAGCCAGCCGCCCGACATTATACGGGTGAAAGCCATCGACATCCTTGCCCGGATCAATCGCCTCGATCAATGAGTCCGGGTTAATATGTTCGGGCACTGGCAACTGCACCAGGATGCCATCCACTTTCGGGTCGGTATTGAGTTCTGAAATCAATCCGAGCAAATGCTGCTGCGTCGTATCTGCGGCCAGTTCATGCGAGAACGAGGCAATGCCCATGGCTTCGCAGCCGTTCTTTTTATGGCGCACATACACCTGCGAAGCCGGATCGCTGCCCACCAGGATCACGGCCAGGCCGGGTGCCCGACCGTGTTTTTCAGTCAGCGCTGTGACCTCGACAGTCAGAGACTGACGCATGCGCGCCGCCAGTGCTTTTCCATCCAATATCCGTGCAGTTGTCATGCCGCGCATTGTTGCAGCAAGTATAGCTTTCGACAATAACGTATAATCAAAACCTTTTACCACTGCAATGTCATTCGTCAGCGACTCGACGCAGCGCGTATTCAATACACGACCAGTAAATCCGGTAGAAAAGCGCTGTCGTGGCCCGGATGGCAATACGATTGAGTTAATCAAAGCTTAAATGTTTCACAAGTGAAAAATTTAAGGGTGCATGGCTTCGATAAAGATGCGATCAATATTCTGATGCCATTCGCCATGCCAGGCGGCCAGCCAGCGATCAGCCTGGGTCTGGCCTGATTCGACCGCCTGTATCACGGGCGCCAGAAATATGCTTTCATCGTCTCCGGTCGCATTGAGCTGATGCAAGCGCTGCAGGCCGGCGCGGG
>CAZXAI010000091.1:0-6091 GCA_964638265.1 uncultured Zetaproteobacteria bacterium | reverse complement strand
CGATCCAGCCCGGCTTTGGCCGCATCCAGCGCGGCATCCGAAAAATCCAGCGGCGAACGGTAATGGGTGCCCAGCATAAACATGCGCAGCACTTCCGGATGATATTTCTCGGTGACTTCGCGGATGGTGAAAAAGTTACCCAGCGACTTGGACATCTTTTCGGCATTGATATTGACGAAACCGTTATGCAGCCAGTAACGCGCAAAACCGCCGCCATTGGCCGCTCGCGCCTGAGCGATTTCATTTTCATGGTGCGGGAATTTCAGATCCATGCCGCCGCCGTGGATATCGAAGGTATCGCCCAGATGCGAACAGCTCATGGCCGAACACTCGATATGCCAGCCCGGTCTGCCCGCGCCCCAGGGCGAATCCCAGGCCGGTTCGCCGGCTTTGGCCATTTTCCACAATACGAAATCCAGCGGGTCGCGTTTGCTGGCATCCACGTCAACGCGGCTGCCTGATTCGAGCTCATCAATATTCTTGCCCGATAACTGGCCGTAGCCATCGAAGCTGCGTACGGCATACAATACATCGCCGGAATCGGACACATAGGCGCGATCCTGCGCTACCAGCGCTTCAATCATGGCAATCATCTCCGCCATATGGGCGGTGGCGCGCGGTTCGTGGCTGGGCGGCAGGCAGCCCAGGCTGCCAATATCCGCATGAAAAGCCGCAATCATCTCATCGGTCAGCACATCAATAGCAATACCGCGTTCGCTGGCGCGCTGGATGATTTTATCATCCACATCGGTGAAGTTGCGTACATAATCCACATCATACCCCGACTGTTGCAACCAGCGATTGATGATATCAAACACCACCATTACGCGTGCATGGCCGACATGACAATAATCGTACACAGTCACGCCGCAGACATACATGCCGACCCGCCCCGGCTGCAGCGGCGTGAACGTCTCTTTCTTGCGCGTCAGAGAATTATACAGTTGTAAACTCATGATGCGGCCTGTTGCCCGGCCAGACGTATTGCATCTTCAATCCTTGCCGTCACGCCACCCACGCCCAGAAATGCCACGATAGCGGACATTTCCGGCCCGTGCGCAGCCCCGCTAAGCGCCACGCGCAAGGGCATAAACAGCCCGCGCCCCTTGCAACCGGTTTTACCCCTGACCCGGTCGGCCCAGGCTTTCCAGTCCGGCTCAGGCAGGGATTGCCATGTATCCAGCGCCGCCTGGTAAAAATCAGCGCCGGCCTCCTGCAGTATCGGCAGCGCATCCTCATCCAGCGGGGCATGCACATCCAGTAAGCGCTGAAAGTGGCTGGCATCGGCAGCCCGTTGTATGTTTTTCCCGATCAGCGCGGCAAACGCTGCCAGACGCTCGGGTGATGCGACCGGCACGAACGGCTGAATCAGAGACGCCAGCGCATGTGCATCCAGTTCATGTAGCAAACGCGTATGCCAGCGCCACATTTCATCATCCGACCAGCGTACCGAGCTGGTCGATACATGTTCGGCATCGAAATGTTCGGTCAGCAATGCCATCGTGTGCGCCTCGTCCGGCATATTCGGGTGTCCGAGTCTGGCCATGGCCTGAACCAGGGCGGCAGGCAACAGCCCTTCCTCACGCAATGCGGCTACGCTGTGGCTGCCGCTGCGTTTGGACAGTTTGGCGCCATTCTCGCCCAGCAATAAACCGTGGTGCAGATAATGCGGCGGCGTATATCCGAGTTGTTGCAGCATCCACACCTGATAGGCGGAATTGGTTACATGATCATCACCGCGCACGGCGTGCGTAATCCCATCGATGGCATCATCCACGGCATTGGGCAGCAGAAAGGTGAATGAGCCATCGGAACGCACCACGACCGGGTCATCCAGATCGCGCCGGGCAAAGGTGATATCGCCGTGCAGCAGGTCGGGCACAACCACGTCCCCGTCTGCGGCATGGATACGCAAACGCCAGACAAACGATTCTGACTCAGCCCTGCGGCATGATTCCGTGTGGCTCAGATCACGACAACGACCATTGTAACGCGGCGGCAGGCCGCGCGAGGTGGCCAGTTTGCGATCCAGGCTTAACTGGGTTTCAGAACAGAAACATCGGTAGGCCAGTCCCTGTTCAGCCAGTGTCTCCAGCGCCTGATGATGATTGGCCGCATGTTTGGACTGGAACAATACCTCACCATCCCAGTCCAGCCCCAACCAGATCAAATCATCTTTGATGGCATCGATATATTGCTGCTCGGAGCGATCCTGATCGGTGTCCTCAAAACGCAGCAGAAAACGACCGCCATGTTTTCTGGCATACATCCAGTTCAGCAATGCCGTACGCACATTGCCCAGATGCAACAATCCGGTCGGCGATGGGGCAAAGCGGGTGACAATCATGATGGCACCACAACGGCCACAGGGCACAGACAATGAATATATTTTATCGTATCAAGCACTATTTTTCTCCGTGGCGCACAATATTACCCTCGCGCCGAATCACCATGTATTCATCCGGGTGGACGTAGCCGAGTTCTTTGTGAATCAGTTCTTCCAGTGCATCGGGATCATCCCGGAGCCTGAGTACTTCCCGGGCCAGATGCTCACGTTCAGCTTTCAGCGTTGTGAGTTCGTTCTCCAGTTGATGCACCTGTTCAGCTTCCTGCTGATACACCAGATAACCGTGATCCGAAAAAATAAGACTCCACAGCATATAGGCCATCCATGCGCTGCCCGCAGTCCACAACAGCCAGCGCCCTAATCGATTGCCCACCTGAGAACCGTCAGTCAGTCATCAACCGATGGAAAAAGCACTGCGACCGGCGTAGCGCGCTGCACTGCCCAGTTCCTCTTCGATACGCAGCAACTGATTATACTTGGCCATGCGATCTGAACGTGATGCCGAGCCGGACTTGATCTGCCCGGTGGCCATGGCAACGGCCAGATCGGCAATGGTGGCATCTTCGGTTTCACCCGAGCGGTGGCTCATCATGCAGCGATAGCCGGCATCATGGGCCATATTCACAGCCGCAATGGTTTCGCTCAAGGTGCCGATCTGATTGACCTTGACCAGCAATGCATTGGCCACACCCTTATCGATACCCTGCTGGAGAATCTCGGGGTTGGTGACAAACAGATCATCACCCACCAGCTGTACCTGGTCACCCAGTTTATCGGTCAACAGCTTCCACCCATCCCAGTCAGCTTCATCGAGCCCGTCTTCGACAGAAATAATCGGATACTGGCGACACAGGGAGGCAATCAAATCGACCAGCCCGGCGGCATCGAGTTTACGGTTGCCTTCGCCGGCCAGTACATATTGACCATCGTGGTAGAATTCGGAAGCAGCCATATCGGATGCCAGCGCCACATCATCGCCGGGCTTCAAGCCGGCTTTTTCAATCGCTTCGAGGATTACCGTGATGCCCTCTTCATTGGAGCCCAGATTCGGCGCAAAACCGCCTTCATCGCCCACAGCGGTCACATGGCCGCCGGCCTTGAGTACGGATTTCAGCGCATGGAACACTTCCGCGCCCATTTCCAATGCCTGTGCAAACGATGACGCGCCTACCGGCGCAATCATATATTCCTGAAAATCGATGCTGTTATCCGCGTGCGAGCCGCCGTTAATCACATTCATGCAGGGTACCGGCAGCAGATTGGCATCAGCGCCGCCGAGATAGCGGAACAGGGACTGCCCCTGTTCAACCGCCTGCGCCTTGGCCGCAGCCATGGATACGCCGAGAATGGCATTGGCGCCCAGACGCCCCTTGTTCGGCGTGCCGTCCAGTGCAATCAGTGTATCGTCCAGACCCTGCTGATCCGCTGCATCCAGACCAATCACCGCAGTGGCAATTTCCATGTTGACATGGCCGACCGCCTTGCGTACGCCCTTGCCGCCGAGTCGGGCATCGCCATCACGCAATTCGACCGCTTCACGCGAGCCGGTCGAGGCACCGCTGGGCACTGCGGCGCGCGCAAATGCACCGGAAGCCAGTTGAATATCCACCTCAATGGTCGGGTTGCCCCGTGAATCAAAAATCTCACGTCCATGTACTGTTACAATGTCACTCACTTATTTTCTCCTGGTCGATTTCCATAATCGATACATCTTAGTAGTTTTAAACAGCGCCAATCAAAACCTCAATCATGGCCGCATGTATTGAAATACGGGTGGTTTTGCTGTCATCCATGCGCTTTTTTGCACCCCGAAAAAGAAATCGGCTTCAATAGCCGCATCTCTGTTTCTCAAGGCGCGCAACCATACGCAAAGCAATGTTACTCGTCTATGAAACAGGGTGGAAAATGATGCGCTTTGTTGCCGTTATTGGGATATTCAGATGATACCGGACTTCACCACGCCATCAATCTGTTTTAATGTAGCCAGCACGCCTTCCAGGTCGCTCAGGGCCAGCGAATTGGGGCCATCGGACTGGGCGTTGTCGGGATCGGGATGTACTTCCATAAATACGGCGGCCACGCCGGTGGCTACGGCCGCGCGCGATAGGCCCGGCACGAACTCACGATTGCCGCCGGTGGCACCGCCGAGCCCGCCCGGCTGCTGCACCGAATGGGTGGCGTCATACACCAGTGGCGCACCGAATGCGTGCATCACCAGCAGGGAACGCATATCCGATACCAGATTATTATAACCGAAACTGGCACCGCGCTCGCATAGCATAATCTGATCATTACCGGTCGCCTGCGCCTTTTCAAGCACATGCTGCATATCCCAGGGTGCCAGAAACTGCCCCTTCTTGATATTTACCGGTTTGCCGGCGCCGGCAACGGCTGCAATAAAATCGGTCTGACGACATAAAAATGCCGGTGTCTGCAACAGGTCGGCGACTTCAGCCACCGCTTTCACCTGATGCGACTCATGGATATCCGTCACCACCGGCAATCCCAGTTCATCTTTCACCCGTTGCAAAATCCTTAGCCCTTCATTCAGTCCGGGGCCTCTGAAACCGTCTTTGCTGGTGCGGTTGGCTTTATCGAAACTGGACTTGAATATCAGCGGCACGCCAACGCGCTCGGCAATGGCGGCAATAGCCGCCGCCGTTTTCAGTGTAAACGCTTCACCTTCGATCACGCATGGGCCGGCCAGCAGGACGAATGGTTTATCATTGGCAATCTGAATATTGCCGACATTGACGGTATTCTGGATCAAATGTCTGCCTGTACTTTAGCCGCTGCGACAAAGGCGGAAAATAGCGGATGCGGCTCATAGGGGCGCGACAGAAATTCCGGGTGAAACTGACAGGCTACAAACCACGGGTGATCGCTGACCTCGACAATTTCGACCAGCGAATTATCCGGCAGGGTACCGGCAATGATTAAGCCGGCTGCTTCGAGTTGCTCCCGATAGGTATTATTAAATTCATAGCGATGGCGATGGCGCTCACGAATCCTGCTTTTGCCATACGCCGCAAACGTATGCGTCCCCTCAGTCAGGCTGCACGGATAACCGCCGAGCCGCATGGTGCCGCCCAGTTCGCTGTCGGAATCACGTTGTACGCGCATGCCTTCCTGCTCCCATTCAGTCATCAGGGCAATTACCGGATGCTCCGCTCGCTCATTGAATTCGGAACTGATGGCATGCTTCAGACCCGCCACATGGCGGGCGAATTCGACCACGGCCAGTTGCATGCCCAGACAGATGCCCAGGTACGGCACTTTCTGTTCGCGCGCATAGCGAATCGCGGCAATTTTACCTTCCGTGCCGCGCTGCCCGAAACCGCCGGGCACCAGAATTGCATCGACGTCAGCCAGGCAATCCGTACCACTGTTCTCCAGCGATTCGGCGTCAATATACTTGATTTCAACCCGCACCCCATGCGCCATGCCGCCATGAAACAGGGCCTCGTTGACCGATTTATAGGCATCGGCCAGTTCGACATATTTACCTACCATGGCAATGCGAACGGCCTGTTTCGGTTCGCGTATCTTGCGACAGATATCTTCCCATACCGATAAATCCGGTTCGGGGTTATCCATGCGGAAATGTTTTAACACTACCGCGCCCAGTCCGCCTTCACGCAAGCTCAGCGGCACGGCATAAATCGTATCCACATCCGGCGCATCGATGACCGAATCCCTGTCCACATTACAAAACAGCGCGATTTTATCCTTCTGGCTCTTGGG
>CAZXAI010000090.1:2887-6146 GCA_964638265.1 uncultured Zetaproteobacteria bacterium | reverse complement strand
CTCCATCATCTTGGCAGCGGCTTCGCGCAACTTGGATTCGGAATCAATCAGGAACTGGGCGCTGGTCACCACCTCCTCGCCTTCCTTCACGCCGGCAAGAATTTGCACCAAACCGTCCGAACTGATGCCGAGCTTCACATCACGCGGCTCGTATCTGCCGGGACCACGCACCACAAATACCGCATTACGACTACCCGTTCTCAACACTGCTTTGCTGGGAATCACGACGGCATCCACCTGTTTGCTGGCATGGATATTGACATCGGCAAACATATCCGGTTTCAGTTTCATGCCGGGATTTTCAAATTCCAGCCGTACCTTGATAGTGCGTGTCTTGGCCTCCAGGTAGGGGTAAATATAGGTAATTTTACCGGTAAACGTTTCTCCGGGCAGGGATGCCAGGCGCATATGAGCCTCATCTCCAACCTTGATCCATGGCAGTTCATATTCATAGACATCCACATAGGTCCATACCCTGGTGAGGTCAGCAATCATATAGAGCTCGGTTTGCGGCGTAACAAACTGTCCGTCGCGAGCGCCAATGTTGACCACAATACCATCAAAGGGTGAGTGGATATGCAGGAATTTCATCACCTTGCGTGTTCTCTCCAGTTGTCTGATCTGATGTGCGGGGACATCCAGTAGCTCAAGACGCTCACGGGTAGAACGCAGCAGATTCTTGGCACCGCGCCGAATATCCGGAAAAGGGCTTGCCTTCAGTACTTTCATATTATTCAGAGCCAGCAGATACTCTTCCTGACTGGATACCAGTTGCGGTGAATATATCGACAACAGGATTTCATCTTTTTTCACCGGTTCGCCGGTTTCATCCACGCGCAATTTGCCTATCCAGCCTTCGGTTTTTGGGTGCAGGCGGGTGATTAATTTTTCGTCATAATCCACCCGACCCACGCTCTGTACTTCACGACTCAGGGTTTTTCGCTCAGCCAGAGCTGTGCGCACGCCGATATTCTGCACGGTCACCGGATCGATCCTTACGGTGCCCGCAGGCTCATTGGCGGACGAGCCGCTATCGGCAAAGACCGGGATATAATCCATGCCCATATTATCCTTGGCCGGAACCGGCGAAGTAATTTCCGGATTCATCGGGTTGCGATAAAACAGCGGTTTGCGTTCAGTCTCCGCCTTGGCCGCTGGGCTACCCTGCGTTGCCGGTTTATTTTGCGATGCCAGCCAGTAACCTCCGCCAGCACCCAATGCCAGCGTGATCATGGCAACGCCTATAATATTTTTATTCATGCGTGCTCTCCTTAATTAACAACTTACTTAGCAATCTTCTTTCCGATAGCTGCTTCCAGACGCGCCAGACTTTGTCTGGCACCGGTCAAGGCTCTCCAGTACAGTGTTTCATAGTTATAGAGTGTAATTTGGGAACGAACGAGATTGAGGAAATCCACCTTGTTCACCTGATAACCGGCCAGCATGGAGTCCACGGTCTGACTGGCTTGCGGGATAATACCCTGTTTGAACAGCGATGCCTGATCCCTGGTCCTGATAAAATCAGCCAACGCTGTCGAGGCTTCGGACCACACCGCCTCGGTTTCATCCTGCAAAGCAAACTGTTCTTTCGCCACCTCTGCTCTACGTTGATCCAGAGCGCGATCCTGTTTGGTTGAAGTATAAATCGGCAGGTTGAAGCTCAAACCGAAACTCGTAAAATCCGGTCGCGTCCGACGGTTAGCAGGGTTAGTACCACTACGAGCGCCCCAAGCGCCACCAATCTTGAAGTCAGGATAATAATCCAGTTCGGCAAGATCCACTCTCTTTTTGGCCGCCTTGATTCGCTCACTCTGGCTGGCCAATAGCGGGCGCGCATCCAGGGCAATCTGGTGCAACTCAGCTTCCGGCGGTAATTTTGGCAGTGTCTCTTTCACTGTACCCGGCAGAGTAATAGCGAGGTAGGTGGGGCGATTCAATAACTTGTTCAGACGCGATTCTGTATTCTTCCTCGCCCCTACCAGCTGAATTTCAACATCCAGTAATTTGGACAGCTCCACCTGTGCCAGCAATACATCCTGTTGCAAGCCTTCACCCACCTTGTACTTGGTTTCGGCAATGCGAATAAACTGCCTGAGCAGTTCCTGGTTGCGTTTGACAATCTCCAGCGCCCGATCCAGATAAAACATATTCCACCATGAAATATGTACATTGCGAATCAGTCTCCAACGGGTTTCCACCACGTCATAACCGGCCGATTCCGCCTCAAATTGCGCGGCTTCTTCTCTGGCCTTCAACTTGCCGGGGAAAGGTATCTCCTGTGATAAACCGACCCTTAATTGCGTCATGTTTTCCTGCGTTGTAGAAAACGTATCCACCGGCAGGTTGACAGCATCAAAAGCAATATGCGGATCGGGCAGCGTCCCTACCTGGGGTGGAATTTGAGAGATCGCTTTAGCGCGACTGGCCATGCTGGCTAGCCCCGTATTCTCTTTTAAGGCAAGGCTTTCGGCTTGGGCAAGCGTCAGAATATCATCGGCATGTTGAGAAGCAGCACCTTCCGGCAATCCTGATTCCAGTTTTAACACTGGAACACCGGATTCCTCCGCCCAAGCGGAGTGAGACAACAATGCAAACGCAAATAAAACATAGATAGATTTGGACAAATAATTCAAAGAATCCTCCTGTAAAGTCTTTGTGTGACATCAAAACGCACGACAAAAATCACACCTGGTAAACAGATGTGACATCGGAAGAAGGACTAAATCAGATTAAGATACGTTGACTGGTTTTGTAGAGAAGAGAGGATGAACGCGGTGGCCCGGTCGGCGTTCGTGCAGAAAGCAAACCTGTAGATTCGCTATTGAACACTGGTATAGCCGGCAGACTAATCACATCCGACAACACCAGCGAAATAGCGACAACAGAAACATGACTGGCATTCGATAATGCAGCCGGCTGATCGCAATGATAACAGGCATCGGAATGATCCGAGCTTTGATCATGGCGGGACTGTTCTGTCTGCATGGCTTTGGCGCAGTTGCCGTCCATCGCCATACCCTGCATCAATGCAGACTGAGGTATCTCATGCGCATCGGCAGTCAACAGACAAAAACCGCCGATCAGCACCTGCATGGCAAACACACCCGCCATCAGGCGGGAAAGTCCACGGATATGCAAATATCGACTCAGCATACGACGCACACTATTTACCTGAAGATGAAAATACAATGAAAGAATGCTGTTTGTAACTCGCCATCGTACGCCCCCCCTGCCATCCCGCCAGGCCAAACACATCAGG
>CAZXAI010000090.1:0-2787 GCA_964638265.1 uncultured Zetaproteobacteria bacterium | reverse complement strand
GCCATCCCGCCAGGCCAAACACATCAGGAGGCCAGCCGTCTGAGTTTTTCATCAGCCAGGCGCAGCTGTTCGCTCACATCATGACCCAGCCGCATCAATAGCCGCATACCCATATCAGGGTATTTTTTGCACAGTCGCTTTAAGGCAGCATGTTTCAATATAGCCACCTTGCAAGGCATCGTCGCCCGCCCGTCAGTACGGCGCAACCCCGGCTCCAGAAAAGCTACTTCGCCGACCGACATTCCCGGCCCAAAAACAGCCAGTCTCAAGCGCTTTTTCCTGCCATAAGGCAGCAGCTCCTCCACTTCGCCGGACAGAATGACAAACAGTTCATCGCCATGCTCGCCACTGCGAAATAAAAACGCCTTCGCCGTGATTTCCTGTTCTTCAAAAAAAGGTAACAAACAAACCTGTTCATTTGCATTAAAACCCGTCATCAGTTCAGACTCAGCCAGAACCATGGACTCACCCTGTTCTGGCATCCTGTTACAATGCGCTTGCAACAGGCGATTTTCTGCATATTCAAGCGCCTTGTCCGAATCAGAAAACGTGTGTAAATGCACATTCTGATGATACGGCACCAGCCTTTCATGACGATGGCCTTCACGTTTCACCAGCCCCATGCTTTTAGGCACATGAGCCAGAATCAGTTCGCCGCCACGCTGACACATTATGCCATACATATGCTCAATCAAACGTACAGCGGTTAAATCAACCTGGGTAATGCGCCGCATATCCAGGATGATATAGGTCGCCTGCTGCAAATCTGCCAACATGGCATCGTAGAGGTGGTCGGTCGTACCAAAAAATAGTGTGCCTTTCAGATCGTAGCCGACAATAGCGTCAGGATGCCCGGTCAGGCAGCAACATTCTATTTTAAGGCGGCGACGTAATGATGTGCGGTCGGCCAAATTCCAGCGCCGCTGCACCACAGCCGACTGTACTTGTGAACGAATAAACTCCACAGCCGCCAACAGCACGCCCAGCCCGACAGCCAGCATCAGGTCATAAAACACCGTCACGCCTGTTACAATCAGGGCGATAACAGCATCCGCTCTAGCCTGAGGCGTGCGCAGCCAAAGCAGAATATCCTTGTCCAGCATGCCAAAAATCGCGACATACAGAATAATCCCGGAAAATACGCTGATCGGCAGCACCGCCGCCACCGGCCCCATAAACAGAATCAACAACAGCATACAAAGCGCCGTCACCGCTCCGGCCCACTGCCTCCCTCCGCTTTGAATAGCTACCAGCGTCGCCCCGGTGGTTCCGGCTCCGGCCATGCCGCCAAACAGCGAACTCAACAGATGACCACCGCCCTGCCCCATCAATTCACGTCTGGCCTGATGACGCGAGCCTGTCGATACATCAGCCAACACAGCGGTTAGCAAGGTATCGAGTGACGCAAGCACCGCCAGCGCCAAAGCAGATCCGACCATCAGCACCCATGGCAGCTGACCGATTTGCGTCAGGTTGAAACCGACATGCAGATCGCCCAACCCCGGCAGCCTGCCCACCACCCAGCTTGCCGGCAGGCTATCCAACTGAACAGCTGCAAACACATGAAATGCCAGCGTACCGGCAATCAGGCCCATGATGGTGCCGGGAACCAGCCTGATCCAGCGAGGCAACCAGATCATCGCCGTCAGAGTAATGCCGGCAGTCGCCAGGGGAATCCATGCGCCCTGTTGCATGGTCAGGTTCACATCTCCGCCAAGTATGACGCCGGTTTGCGAATTGATCATCAGAATGGCAGTTCCGGTCATAAAACCGGACACCACGGGATATGGTATAAACTTGATCAAATGGCCGAGATTCAAAACGCCGATCAGCATCTGAAAAATGCCGCCCATGGCCACAGTAAGCAGCGTTGCCGTGATCAGCCTGTCGCCGATAAGGCCAGTGGATGCCAAAGCGGCAATCGTACCGGTCAGCAATACCAGTGTCGGCCCGGTCGGAGCGGCAACCAGCCCGTCGGTACCGCGAAACATGCCCGACACGGCGCATAAACACGCCGCAGCCACTAGACCGGACATAGCTGCCACTGCCGGATCTTGCGTGTAGGGCGACCACAGAGCGATACCAAATGCCATCGCCTGCGGCAAGACAAGAGCAGACGCCGACAAACCGCCCCAAACGTCACCCATACGGATACGGTTCATGCCCTGGCTCTGCCTCAGCCCTGTTTTATCCGTAGCATATTACTCACGCCGAACTGCAATGTGCTGCCTCACAATATTTCCGCCGCATGGCTGTGATATCCACCGTCGCTTCAGGCAATTGTAAATCCATTGATTCCAGATGCTCCACCACAATCCGTGACACCACCAGATTTCGATACCATTTATGATTGGCAGGTACAATAAACCAGGGCGCTGCTTTACTACTGCATGTGTTGAATATATCTTCAAAAGCATTCCGGTAATCATCCCAGTATTTGCGTTCCAGAAAGTCGGCCTCCGAGATTTTCCACCAGCGAGCCGGGTCATCCAGCCGTTTTTTGAAGCGCTGTAGCTGCTCATCTTTACTGATATGCAAATAAAACTTGAGGATATGCGTTCCATGATTGGCCAAGTGTCGCTCAAATTGCTGAATGGATTTATAACGCTGTTGGCAGGTTTTGGTATCAATCATGCCATGCACACGCGTGACCAGCACATCCTCATAATGTGAACGATTAAAGATCACCACTTCGCCTCTGGCTGGCGCAGCCCGGTGGGCGCGCCATAAAAAATCGTGAGCCTGCTCCTCAGGTGTGGGTTGTTTGAACGCCTGCACCCGGCAGCC
>CAZXAI010000089.1:0-6155 GCA_964638265.1 uncultured Zetaproteobacteria bacterium | reverse complement strand
TCGACGATGATGGTTTTCAGAATAGCTTGTCACATCAGGATTCCTCTGATGGACACCTTAACCTGCGCGCACATCTTTGTGAACAAGCCCCGCACCAACAAAAAGGCCGCCCATGCGGGCGGCCTTTCATCCTGATTCCGACAGCAATCAGCAGGAGTAATACATCTGCATTTCAATCGGGTGCGGACGCATACGCAGTTCGGTGACTTCTTCCATCTTCAAGCCGATGTAAGCGTCAATCATATCGTCGTCCATCACGCCGCCGACTTTCAGGAAGTCGCGATCGGCAGAGAGTGCTTCGAGTGCCTGATCCAGACTGCTGCATACGGTCGGAATCTTTTTGCCCTCTTCCGGAGGCAGATCGTACAGATTTTTATCGGCCGCCTCGCCCGGATCAATCTTGTTGGCGATACCATCCAAACCGGCCATCAGCATGGCAGTGAAAGCCAGATACGGATTGCCGGATGAATCCGGGAAACGCACTTCGATACGACGAGCCGGATCGGAGCTCACGACCGGAATACGGATGGAAGCTGAACGGTTACGATTCGAATAAGCCAGCATGACCGGCGCTTCAAAGCCCGGCACCAGACGTTTATAGGAATTGGTGGATGCATTGGTGAAGGCATTGAGGGCACGGGCATGTTTGATAATGCCGCCGATATACCACAGCGCTTCCTGACTCAGGTTGGCATATTTATCACCGGCGAACAGGTTGACGCCATCTTTCCAGATCGACTGGTGCACATGCATGGCCGTGCCGTTGTCATTGAAGATTGGCTTGGGCATAAAGGTGGCTGTTTTACCATGTGCATCGGCCACATTCTGCACCACATATTTATACCACTGCGCCTTGTCCGCCTGTTCGATCAGCTGGCCGAAACGCATGGCCAGCTCGCACTGACCGGCCGTAGCCACTTCATGGTGATGACATTCCATGGTGAAACCCAGATCAGTCATTACCAGGCTCATATCATTGCGCATTTCATGCAGGGAATCGACCGGAGGTACAGGAAAATAACCGCCCTTCACGCCCGGACGATGACCGGTATTGCCGCCTTCGTATGTGGCATTGGAATTCCAGGCTGCTTCTTCCGAGGCAATCTCATAACCGCAGGAACCCATTTCATTGCTGTAGCGTACGCCGTCAAACACAAAGAATTCCAGTTCAGGACCGAAATAGACGGTATCGGCAATGCCCGCTGTACGAATATAACTCAAAGCGCGCTGTGCGACCTGACGCGGACAACGGTTGTAGTCCTGGCCGGTCAACGGATCGATCACCTGCGCCACCAGTACCAGCGTGGAAGCTTCAAAGAACGGATCGATATTGGCGCTTTCCGGATCGGGAATCAGTGCCATATCGGAATTATTGATATCACACCAGCCGGCGATCGAAGAACCGTCAAAGGCAAAGCCGTCTTCAAAGCAATCTTCATTAAACTCGCCGATTGGAAATGTTACATGCTGCCATTTGCCTTTGGTGTCGGTAAAACGAACATCGACAAATTCGCACTCATTTTCTTTTACAAGGTCAAAGACCTGTTGAATTGCGTCACTCACTGTTGTTCTCCTCTCATTGTTTACAGAAAATCCCACCCGGTAAAAATAGGAAGCGGGACTTTGTCACAAGACGACTGGATTGGCAACAGCACTTTCGCACGAACCCACCTCCGGCAAAATGACATGGGTGGGGGATACACGCGCCCTGGGAAGGGGAGATGGGAAGGCGGCGTGCATCCCCCGGTCGGGGCAGCTATCCGTTCTACTGCAGATAACATCTTATCCGGTAAAAAACAGCCCGGGCAATCAATATTCTTATTATCCCATGCTGATTCCCTGTTCGCAGATTCAGCATGCTGACATTGATCCCGCCTGGATAATGCAGTGGTCTGTGGCGATGCCACTTACTTACAAATTAAATTGAACAACCGCAGAGGACTCGGAGGTGCAAGGTTATGACTATTGGATCGCATCGGAATGGATGACAATCATCTTTTCGATTTGCATATCGCGGATGGTGAACGGGATGCCGCCGACACCGAGACCGGAATGTTTCAGGCCGGCAAAGGGCATCCAGTCCACCCGGAAAGCGGTGTGATCGTTAATCATCACCGCCGATGCAGCCAGACGACCGGCGATACCCAGCGCCGTATCAATCTTGCGACTGTACACCGAAGCCTGAAATGCCACGTCTAATGCGTTGGCCATCGCCACCGTCGCGATCAGGGCATCATCATAGGGCGATGTCACGTTCAATACTTGACGCTCACCTGCCACACCGGCGGCATCGGCAATCATCAGCAGGAAATGTTCAACGGCATTCATATCTCACTCCTTTGCTTTCCGCATGGAAAGCCGGCTACGGTTTCAGGGTGAACAATGTGCATGCCGGCGCTGCGAATAGCGTATATTGAGCCCCGGCTGTGAGCAGCAGGCGTAACAAAAACTGCGTGAGAATTGAGGGATTAATAACGATAACGACTTCGGCTATGTCTATAGACTATGAAATTTTGAATAACGGATAACGCCAGTTTGACCATAAACAACATTGGAATAGCATAAATACAGACAATATGCATATTCCCTGCACTATGCACCATTGGCATTAACACAAAAGTCCCCAGCCATGAGGTTAACACCAATAGAATCTCAAACGAATGCATCGTAATGATTTTCCTTGTTCGACCGGCAAACAAACTCAATATAATCCACACCATTGATACATAGGCCAGGCCAGAACAATAGCCTTGCAACCAACCCTCCTGGTATTGGTACAACACGGCAAAAATGCTCAGATAAAGCAAACCATGCAGCAATGCGACAATGCGACCATGATTATATTTCAACAACAGGAGACAGGTCAGCGCAAGAAACAATGCGGCCAGCCAGTATAATTGACCCTGCATAAAAAAGAGAGGCAGAAAAAACAGCAGCAGGATCACCATAGGCAGGCCATTTCTAAAATACGTCCATAAACCCATCAGCCTTTCATGTTGGCGGGATTCCAGTTGCTCCAACAACGCGCTGACCCGTGATATGCTCGCGACCACCGTCCATGGGTAATCCCTTATCCTTGCGATGCAGAAGTACACCAGAGACATCCACAATATAGCACCATAAAATTGCCAGAACGCCGCCACCTGCAAGCCCAGAAAGGCCACAAAGCCATACATAAACATTAACACATAAAGAACGGACACAGACTGATTCTGACTCAACCCCATTCCCATCAAACGATGATGCAGGTGGGTATTATCTGGCAGAAACGGACTATCGCCATGCAACACCCTCTTTCCCATGACAACCAGGGTATCCAATAGTGGAACAGCCAAAATCAAAGCAATCGTGATTGGCTGAATTGACATGGTGGAGTCACTGCTATCCGTCAAATGAACTGCTAACGCAGCACATGTGTAGCCAATCATCAGGCTACCGGTGTCACCCATAAACAAACGCGCCGGGAAACTATTATACATCAGGAAACCCAGCAGCGATCCCGCCATGGCCAATGAGAAAATCAGCACATCCTGCTGATGGCTCATGAAGGCCAATAAGGCAAAAAAGAATGAAGCAATAATAGCCAAACCGCCTGCCAGCCCATCCAGACCATCGCACAGATTCATGGCATTAATCAGCCCGACGATACAAAACACAGTGATAATAAACGAGAACGGGCCAAAATGTATCTCGCCAAATCCCAACAGGTTCCCGAACCCGGTCAACTCTGACCCGCTAATACTCACAAAAGCAATAGCAGCGGCAATTTCCCCGACAAACTTCAGTCGATGTGACATCGGCTTAATATCATCCACCAGACCAATGACGATGATAATGGCAAACCCGGTGAGAAACCCTAAACTGAATGCACTGACAGGGAGATAAAACGCGACAGCGAACAGCACGCTTAAACTGATCCCCACGCCACCCAGGCGAGGGATTGAGGCAGAATGCACAGAGCGCTCGTTTGGACAGTCAATGGCCCCCAGCCTGTCAGCTAAATACATGGAAAATGGCGTTAACAGGATAGAAAACACAAAAGCCATCAACAAGACCATCCAAGTGATTGACATTACTTCCATGTGGACGGTATTCCCCCTCAGTCTCAGTTCCGTGCGTTTCTCTTATTATAGACTAAATACCGCACCTTGTAAAAAGACACGCCGCATCGCATTGTCTCAGCGAAAAGCCCCGCAGAGCGGTGGTCTGGCCAAACGCCAGTATATTGTATCACACATTTCCTTAGCCACCATACTACTGATAGCGTTCGTCGCCATGAACCGAACCCGATCATTACAACAACAAATGAACCAGCGCATCCTCATTCTCGATGGCGCCATGGGCACCATGATCCAGTCCTACGGGCTGGAAGAGGCCGACTACCGGGGCCAGCGATTTGCCGACTGGCCCAGCGAATTGAAGGGGAATAACGATTTACTCTCCATCACCCAGCCGCAGATTATTCGGGAGATTCATAGCGCTTATCTGGAGGCTGGCTCGGATATCATCGAAACCAATACATTCAATTCCAATTTTGCATCCATGGCTGATTATGGCATGGAGTCAATGGTCTATGAGTTAAACAAGGCAGGGGCGGCCATTGCCCGTGAAGCCTGCGATGCCATTGCCACGGAGGAGCACCCGCGCTTTGCCGCCGGCGTGCTCGGCCCGACCTCGCGCACCTGTTCACTCTCGCCCGACGTCAATGATCCGGGTTTTCGCAATATCACTTTCGATGAACTGGTCGACACCTACACCGATGCCACGCGCGGACTGATGGACGGCGGCGCCGATATTATCCTGATTGAAACCGTATTCGATACGCTCAATGCCAAGGCCGCCGTCTTTGCCGTCAAACAGTATTTTGAGAATAGCGGCGTTGAACTGCCCATTATGATTTCCGGCACCATTACCGATGCCTCCGGACGCACCCTGTCCGGCCAGACGGCCACCGCATTCTACAACTCGCTGGCCCATGCCCATCCGATTTCCATCGGTCTGAACTGCGCCCTCGGCGCTAACGAGCTACGCCAGTATATTGAAGAACTGTCCAATACCGCATCCTGCGCCATCAATGCCCACCCCAATGCCGGCCTGCCCAATGCCTTTGGCGGTTATGATGAAACACCGGAAGATATGGCTGCCGAAATCAAGGAATGGGCCGAGTCCGGTTTCCTGAACATTATCGGCGGCTGCTGTGGCACCGGCCCCGATCATATCCGTGCCATGGCCGAAGCAGTCGAGGGCATCGCACCCCGCCCGACCCCGGAACCGCATGTGATGTGCCGCCTGTCCGGTCTCGAACCGCTGCATATCGATAAAAACAGCCTGTTCGTCAATGTCGGCGAGCGCGCCAATGTTACCGGCTCGGCCATCTTCAAACGGCTGATTCTGGCCGGTGACTATAATCAGGCACTCGATGTCTGCCGCAACCAGGTGGAAAACGGCGCCCAGATTATCGATATCAATATGGATGAAGCCATGCTCGACGGCAAACAGGCCATGATCACCTTCCTGAATCTGATTGCTGCGGAACCGGATATCTCTCGCGTGCCGGTGATGATTGATTCATCCAAATGGGAGATTATCGAAGCGGGCCTCAAATGCATTCAGGGCAAGGGTGTGGTCAATTCCATTTCCCTCAAGGAAGGTAAAGCAGCCTTCGTTCACCATGCCCGCCTCATCGCCAAATACGGCGCCGCCGTGGTGGTGATGGCCTTTGATGAGGATGGTCAGGCCGACACCTATGCGCGCAAAACCGAAATCTGCGCCAATTCCTACCGCATTCTGGTGGATGAGTGCGGCATCCCGCCCGAAGATATTATCTTCGACCCGAATATCTTCGCCATTGCCACCGGCATTGAAGAACACAATAACTATGCTGTCGATTTCATCGAAGCCACCGGCTGGATTAAACAGCACCTGCCGCATGCCATGATTTCCGGCGGCGTCTCCAATGTATCGTTTTCCTTCCGGGGCAATAACCCGGTGCGCGAGGCGATTCATTCGGTTTTCCTCTATCACGCCATCAAACAGGGCATGGATATGGGCATCGTCAATGCCGGTCAGCTGGCCGTCTATGATGATTTACCGGAAGAATTGCGCCAGCGCGTGGAAGATGTGGTGCTCAACCGGCGCGACGATGCCACCGAGCG
>CAZXAI010000088.1:0-6230 GCA_964638265.1 uncultured Zetaproteobacteria bacterium | reverse complement strand
ATGATTTCTATTATGAAATGAAAGAGTCCAACGTGCTGGATAAAGTGGCGCTGGTGTACGGTCAGATGAATGAGCCTCCGGGCAACCGTCTGCGCGTCGCGTTGACCGGTTTGACCATGGCCGAGTATTTCCGTGATGAAGGCCGCGATGTACTGATCTTTATCGACAACATCTACCGTTATTCACTGGCCGGTGTGGAAGTATCCGCTCTGCTCGGTCGCATGCCGTCTGCTGTGGGTTATCAGCCGAATCTGGCTGAAGAAATGGGTCGCTTGCAGGAACGTATTGCTTCGACCAAGACCGGCTCTATCACCTCGGTACAGGCCGTATATGTGCCTGCCGATGATTTGACCGATCCGGCTCCAGCTACCACCTTCGCGCATCTGGACTCTACGATTGTGCTGTCGCGTTCGATTGCCGAACTGGGTATTTATCCGGCGATTGATCCGCTGGATTCCTCTTCCCGTCAGCTCGACCCGAAAGTGGTCGGTAACGAGCATTATGATGTGGCTCAGGGCGTACAGCAGACCTTGCAGCGTTATAAGGAATTGCAGGATATTATCGCCATTCTGGGTATGGATGAATTGTCCGACGAAGACAAGCAGCTGGTGGCTCGTGCGCGCAAGATTCAGCGCTTCCTGTCACAGCCATTCCATGTGGCCGAAGTGTTTACCGGTTCTCCGGGCGTGTATGCCAAGAAAGAAGAAACCATCAAATCATTCAAGGGCATTCTGGCCGGCGAATATGACCACATGCCTGAGCAGGCATTCTACATGGTCGGCGGCATCGAAGAAGCAGTCGCCAAAGCGGAAAAGATGGCGGCTAAAGGCTGATGGCTGCTACCATGCAAGTACTGGTCGCGACGGTTGAACGTGAAGTGTATCGTGGCGAAGCTGACTTTCTGGTCGCACCGGGCGCTGCCGGTGAATTGGGTATTATGCCCAAGCACAGCCCCTTGATCAGTTCGCTGACTGCAGGTGAGCTGCGTATCACCAATGGCGATCATGTCGATGAAGTGTTCGTGTCCGGCGGCTTTATGGAAGTGCAACCGGATATGATTACCATCCTGTCCGATTCTGCCGAGCGTGCATCGGACATTGATGAGGCGGCAGCGATTGAAGCAGAACGCAAGGCCAAAGAAGTGCTCGATAGCAAACAGGGCGATGTGGATTATGCCAAAGCGGAATCCGAACTGGCGATGATGACCTCTCGTTTGATATGGCTGAGAAAGAAGAAAAAGTAGCCTGACTACTGTTCGCTCATTCAGGGTCGCAGCAATGCGGCCCTTTTTTTATTGCATCTATAACACATCCGTAGTTTTATCTGCTATAATCGGTCGCCTACGAGCTTTCCGGCCTATCATATCAACGAGGTAATTATTATGGCTAAACTTCATTATCCTGATTTACAGGTATGCGTACTGGCTGCAGGCCGGGGCAAGCGTATGTGTTCGAATTTGCCCAAGGTGCTGCACAAGGTGCTGGGCAGAGCGATGATTGACCATATTCTGCATACCGTTGAAGGGCTTCGCCCCAAGGGTATTGCCGTGGTCACCGGGCATGCCTCCGAAATGGTGCGTGAGCATGTGGGGCAGCCGGTGAACCTGGAGTGGGTCATTCAGGACAAGCAGCTGGGCACAGGCCATGCGGTCAAACAGTGCGAGCAGGTTATCCGCGATGTGCGCGATGTGTTGATTGTATGCGGCGATACGCCGCTGTTGCAGGTGGATACGCTGGATAAACTGGTCGTCGAGCACAGGCAATCGGGTTCTGATGTCACCGTGCTGACAGCCAGCCCTCTCAATCCGTTCGGTTATGGTCGCATCGTTCGCGATGATAACGGGCGCGTATCCAGTATCGTGGAAGAAAAAGATGCCACCGCCGAGCAACGAAATATCAGGGAAGTCAGCAGCGGGATTTATTGCGTGCGCTACGAGGTGCTGTTTGATCTGTTGCATGCAATTGGTAACAGCAATGCCCAGGGCGAGTATTATTTGCCGGATATCGTGCCGCTGGCGTTGCAGGCCGGGCAGGCTGTCGAAGCGGTGATGATGGGCGATGCCGATGAAATGCTGGGCGTCAATGACCGGGTGCATCTGGCTCACGTCGAAGACCTGATGCAGAAACGCATTATCGAGGACTGGCAACGGCGCGGGGTGACGGTCGAAAAGCCCGACACCGTGCGCATTGAAGCGAGTGTGAAAATCGGTATTGATACGGTGATTCAGGCTGGCTGTTATCTGATTGGTTCGACCCAGATTGGCGATGAATGTCGCATTGGCCCCAATGCCGTACTGGTGGATGCATGGCTCGATGATCGTGTGAATGTCTATGCCTTTAGCCATATTCATGCTGCATCGGTGGGATCCGATACGCTGGTTGGCCCGTATGCGCGCCTGCGTCCGGAAGCCCAGTTGGATGAGCATGTCCATATCGGCAATTTCGTGGAAGTGAAAAAATCAGTCATCGCCAGGGGCAGCAAGGTCAATCATTTGTCCTATATTGGCGACACGACGATTGGCACCGGTTGCAATATCGGTGCCGGCACCATTACCTGTAACTATGACGGTGCCAATAAATTTCAAACCGAGATTGGCGACAATGTATTTGTCGGTTCCGATACGCAGTTGGTGGCGCCGGTTCGGGTCGGCGATGATGCCACCATTGGTGCCGGCAGTACGATCACCCGTGATGTGAAAGCTGGCGGTTTGACCATGTCTGTACGCAATGAGCAAAAACATATGGCCAACTGGAAAAGACCGGAGAAGGACAAGCGCTGATGTGCGGTATTGTCGGAGCGATCGCAGATAGAAATGTGCTGCCTGTGCTGCTGGCAGGCTTGCAGCGGCTGGAATATCGCGGCTACGATTCCGCCGGCGTGGCGGTCAGGAATGATGCCGGTGAATTAAAGCGTTTCCGGGCGCTCGGCAAGGTGAATGAACTGAAAAAACTGGTGCAGCAGTCCGATGTGACGGGGCGTCTCGGTATTGCGCACACGCGCTGGGCCACCCACGGGGTGCCGGCTGAACGCAATGCCCATCCGCACATGAGCGGCGTGCGTGTGGCGGTGGTGCATAACGGTATTATTGAAAACCACGCTGATTTGCGGGATCGCCTGATAGCGCAGGGCTATCACTTCACATCCGAAACCGACACCGAAGTGATTGCTCATTTAATGGCGCACCAGCTGGATTCCGGTATGGACTTGCTTGCTGCCGTTATTGAAACCACAAGGGCGCTGGATGGCGCTTATGCACTGGCGGCAGCCTGTCCTGAAGATGCATCGCGCATTATTGTGAGCCGGGCCGGCAGTCCGTTGGTGATTGGCCTGGGCGAGGGTGAAAATTTTATTGCTTCGGATGTGACCGCGCTGCTATCGGAAACGAACCGGTTTATGTTTCTGGAAGAAGGCGATGTGGCCGAAGTGCGCCGCGATGGCGTGAGTGTATTCGATGCGCAGGGCGAAGCGGTACAGCGCCCGGTGAATGTTTCCGAATTATCCGGTAGTAGTATCGAAAAGGGGCCGTACGCCCATTATATGCTCAAGGAAATCTATGAGCAGCCGGGCGTGATTGCAGAAACGCTCGAAGGCCGTATTCATCAGGGGCGCTTGCTGGAGGCCAGTTTTGGGCATGATACCTCAGCCTTGCTGGATGAAACGCGCCATGTGCAGATTATCGCCTGCGGCACCAGCTATCATGCCGGCCTGGTGGCGCGCTACTGGCTGGAGGATGCTGGCATCCCGTGTTCAGTCGAAGTGGCCAGCGAATATCGTTACCGTAACGTCGTGGTGCCGGAGGGTTCGCTGCTGCTGACCATTTCACAGTCGGGCGAAACAGCCGATACGCTGGCCGCTTTGCGCGGCAGTCGTAACAAGGCTTATATCGGCAGCCTGACGGTGTGCAATATGCCCGAGAGTTCGCTGGTGCGCGAGTCCGATGTGTGTTTTATGACGCGAGCCGGCACCGAAATCGGCGTGGCTTCGACCAAGGCATTCACCACCCAGCTGGTGGCGCTGCGCCTGTTGACGATTGCGCTGGCCCGGCGTCAGGGACTGACGCCTGAGGCAGAAACGGCCATGGTGAATGAACTGCATGCCCTGCCGCGTCAGGTGGAGGTGGTGCTCAAGCTGCATGATGCCATTCAGACGATGGCCGAGCATTTCTCGGACAAGCACAATGCCCTGTTTTTGGGGCGCGGCCCGTTTTACCCGGTGGCGATGGAGGGCGCGCTGAAGTTAAAGGAAATATCCTATATTCATGCCGAAGCATATCCGGCCGGTGAATTAAAGCATGGCCCGCTGGCGCTGGTGGATGAAAGCATGCCGGTCATCTGCGCCCTGCCCGATGATCCATTGCTGGAGAAGGTGTTGTCCAACCTGCAGGAAGTCAGGGCGCGTGGCGGCGAATTGTTCCTGTTCAGTGATCACCATGTGAACGTCGGGCTGGATCGTTATCAGAATTTGACCCTGTCCGATATTTACCCGGGTACGGCTCCCATTGTTTACAGCATACCGTTACAATTACTGGCCTATCATGTGGCGCTGATCAAGGGCACCGATGTCGATCAACCGCGTAATCTGGCCAAGTCGGTGACGGTGGAATAGGCCATGCCGGGATGGCGGGCGTAATGTTCATATAAATTTCCTTCCCCGCCCAAATAATGGGTGCCATGGACGTATTCGCCAGTAATTGTCGAATTCAACTACACTCTGCCAAGGAGGGATATTGAGAGACATGCAAGAACAAGTAATTCGCATTGATTCTCCGAACTTTTCCTTTCTGGAAAGGCATGATCCCTTGTTGCTCCGCTACGCTGCTCAGGCGGAACGATACGTGTTCGATGACCCGAATACTTCGCTGATCAAAGTCAGGCAATTCGCTGAACACCTGGCCAAGATTGCAGCAGCCAAAGCCAATGTTACTGTTTTTCCTGATGACTCTTTCCTGGACATCATTAATAGCCTGTATAATCGCGGCTTATTATCCAATGACCTGTCCCAGGTTTTTCATTCCATCCGTAAAACCGGCAATATGGCAGTACATGCTCACCAGGATATGCGCAGCGAAGCCCTCCAGATGCTGCGCCTGTCACTGAAGCTGGGTGTCTGGCTGCATCGCTCTTTCGGTGGTCAGAAAAACTTCAAAGCAGCCTTTGTGCCGCCGCCCAACCCACTGGAAGCTGAACAGGCGCTGAAAGATGAATTGAACCGCTTACGTGATGAGTTGTCCCAACAGCGTCAAGCTACCTCCGAGATAGAGCAGAATGCAGAGTTTGATCGACTACGCCGTTTGGAAGCGGAAGAAGCAAGCACAAAAGCTTATGATGAATTAACGACTGCACTTGATCTGGCTGAAGAGAGCGAGTCAAAACTGGCCGAAGAAAAAGAACGCTTTGACTCCATGTTGCAGGCAGCGCAGACAGAAGCACAACAGCAGCAGCCAGAAGTGATCGAAACAGCAGTGCAAGAAGCATATGTTGCCAGTGAAAGTCTGGATTTGGATGAGGCGGATACGCGCCGTTTGATTGATGACCAGTTGAGAGAAGCAGGCTGGATCGTTGATACCAGGGCGCTAACCCACAAGAAAGGGGCCCGCCCTCAAAAAGGCCGCTATATGGCTATCTCCGAGTGGCCCACCACAAGCGGCCCTGCGGATTATGTTTTATTCTGTGGCCTCAGGGTGATGGGGGTTGTGGAAGCCAAACGCAAACGCAAGGATGTGATCGGGGCAATGGAACAAGCCAAGCGTTACAGCCGTGATGTTCAGGTACTCTATGATGAACAGTTAGTGATGCCAGGTAGTTCCGAATATAAAGTTCCATTTCTATTTTCCACCAATGGCAGACCCTATCTCAAACAATTAGCTACAAAGAGTGGCATCTGGTTCCTCGATGGCCGCCGCACAACCAATCATCCGCGAGCCCTAGGTGGCTGGTATTCACCCAAAGGTTTGATGGGCTTGATGGATCAGGATCATGAGATTGCGGATCAGACCCTGCAGCAGGAACCCTCTGATTATCTCTCATTGCGATCCTATCAGCATGATGCCATCCATGCTGCTGAAGCAGCGATTATTCGTGGGGAACGGGAAGCACTGCTGGCCATGGCGACGGGCACCGGAAAGACACGCACCTGTATCGCTCTGGTCTATCGCCTGATCAAGGCGAAGCGCTTTCGTCGCGTGCTGTTTCTGGTGGATCGCTCTGCTTTGGGTGAACAGTCCGCCAATG
>CAZXAI010000087.1:0-6382 GCA_964638265.1 uncultured Zetaproteobacteria bacterium | reverse complement strand
TCCTTTATCCTGCCACTGGCTCTCATCCAGCGGCAGTTCATAGCTACCCAGACTGATGCTGTAAACAGCCGGATGCTGTCCATTACGGGCATAACTCTGTCGCGCCCCGGCGCCTTTGCCGAGATAAAGTTCAGCGACCACCTTGCCCGCCTGACTCAAGACCAGATGACGCTCAAAATGATCGTTGCTCAGCTTGAAACGTGATAGCGACGAGGCCGATGTTGCAACCGCCAGGCCATGTTTGAGGCCGGACAGGCGTTGCAGTATCTGCTCTATTTTTTCACCATCCGCCGGAAATGCCGCCGCTGTTTTCCAGCCACCATCCTTATGCAGGCTAACAACCTGTTTATCCGGCCCGTCAATGCGCATGCTGTCTATCTCAGCCGGGGTAAATGATAACAGCCTTGCACCGGCCGGTGACGTCTGCAGGCGGCTGCCGCCCGTGTAGGCAACAGCGACCAGCCCCAGTTGAATAACTGCCGCCATGGCCAGTATACGAATGATCGATTTCATCACTTACACCTCCGCCAGAATTGCATTGCATTGCCTGACTGTGCGCTTACGCATCCACCGTCGCCACAGCCAGACCAGCCCCAGACCGAACAGCGCCAGGGCATAATTCAGATACTCCCAGAACAGTTGATCCTCATGCGCCATCGGCATCAGGGTGCGGGCAAAACTGGCCCGACTGCGAATGCCCAGCAGCCCCTGATCCTGCAGGGACCAGTCTACCGCATTCTGAATCAGCTCCTGTTGACGGGTGTATTGCGTGCCCATGCCCTGTGAGTTCAGGCTGACCACCATATCGCGAGCAAAGGCATTGGCGCTGATCACCACCAGCCGGGCCGAATCCGACGAGCGTGCAATTACACTGCCGACCACAACACCACCGGCCTTGTCGCCCTTGTCCATGGCGTCCTTGCCCTGCTGCGCCAGCAGCGGCGAATCTTTACCCTTGAACCAGGAATCAAACCGGCCCTTGATGGCCACTGCAACCAGTTCACTGCCGCGTTTGCTGCCCGGCCTGAAGCCGGTTTCGGGATAAATATCGTATTTCGGCATAATATCCGCACTGTCCGACACCCAGCTGTCGGGTGATGTGTGCAACAACTCGATCACCTGCCTGTCCTTGTTTTTCTGCCGGTTCACATGCAGCGGTGATGGCCAGCTCACTGTCAGTTGCTGTAGCGAGGCGGTCATCGGATTATGCCGGTTCAGGCCATCGCCGCGCACATCGGCAAACAGCGGATAAGGCATCATACGGATTTCATTGATCGAGATGCCACCGAGCTGCCGGCGCACCGGAATCGGCAATGATGCGCTGTGCGGATCCAGCACCAGTGTCTTGTCCATCGTGATACCGGCATGCTTGAGCCACGCCTCCAGGCCGGAGTGATGCGCTTTGGCGCTCAGGGTATTGCTGATACCAATATCAAACGGCGAGGTGGCCATCACCACTGAACCGCCCTGCATGAGAAACTGATCGACGGCGAACAACTGCTTCTGATCCAGCGCATCGGGCGCCAGCAACAGCAACAGATCGGCATTCGCCGGCACATGTCCGTCCTTCAGATCCGCAGTCATGACCCGCTCGTTTTTTGCCAGCATGGCGCGCAACAGCTGATAGCGCTTGCCGCGCGCTGCCGGCAGATAGGGACTGGACGGGCGCGCCGGAGCCGGTGTCACCAGCACCACGGTTTTCATATACCCCGGCGCCATACGCTGCAGGGCCGAGCTAATCGCACGCTTGATATTGGCCTTGTTCAGCTCTGCCGGCAGCGGCACCTGCACCGATTCACCGCCATGTTCCAGCACCATGTAAAACCAGAACGGTTTCGGATCCAGCAGGCTGGCAATTTGCGGCCCGAAGCCGTATTGCTGTTTCAGTCGTTTGGCCAGTTTACCGCCATTTGCATCCGGATCGCTGAAATCCAGCTTCAGTTTACCGGGCGACTGCTGCTGCATCGTGGTAAGCATGGCCTGCAAATCCTGTCGCAATGTTTTCAGCACACCCGGCAGTTTGGCCGGTGCGGAGATATAGCCGTGAAAGGTAACCGGCGTTTGCAGCCCGGCCAACGGGTTGCCGCCGCTCTGCCATGCCTGAGTTACCTTGCGAATGGCGCTGGTAATCGCATATTCCGGATTCTTCAACACCACTTCCGGATCACCGCCGCCACTACGTTTCACCTCGATCAGATCCTGAAAACCGAGTGTTTCAAACTGATCGCCATAAGCAATCACCAGATTGAAATAGGAGTTGACCACGCCGGACTCGTAGCGACTGGCCATGCGAAACGGCACCGGCCGGATATTGTATTTCTCCGCTGCCTCGCGTTCCATCGACGGGTCGGTTTGCGGATCGATGAACTCAACCCGCACATGCTTGCCGCCGGCGACCTGATACTCTTTGAGCAGATCCTGCAGTTGCGGCACCAGCGGTTGCAGCAAGGGATGCGTTTTGGCCGAGAAGTAAGCGCGAATCAGCAGCGGCTCCTGCAGTGCCTTCAAATCGTTGCGCGTGGCATCGGAGAGCGAATAAATATGCCCGTCGGTTAAATCGGCGCGCACGCTGCCAACCGGATACATCCAGACATTGACCAGCAGCGCATTGCAGATCACCAGCAGCGTCAACCAGCCCCAGCGCCGATGATGGCCATTGGCCGGATTGCCGGCCCAGCACAGCCGCTCCAGCGAATAGCGGTTGAGCATCAGAAAGATAGCCACGATGGAGAGGTAATACAGCAGATCGCGCAAATCCAGTACGCCGCGCGTAATCGAATCAAAGCGCGAGCCGGTGCCGAACAGAGCCAGCAGCGAGCTGATATTACGGCCAAACAGCGAGGTCAGCATATCCGACCCGATCAGATAAAATACCGCACTGACCGCCACCGTCAGTATCAGTGCGACAATCGGGTTATCGGTACGCCCGCTCATATACAGGCCGATGGACAGATAAGCAGCGGCCAGGAACAGGCTGGCGATATATCCGCCCCATACCGGCCCCCAGTCCAGCGACCCCATCATCGCAACCGTAAACGGAACCGGCAGCGTCAGGGTCAGCGCCAGCGCCACCAGCGCCAGGCCGGCGGTAAATTTACCCAGAATCAGGCTTAGCGGTGAGACCGGTGCAGTCAGCAGACTCTCCAGCGTGCCGGCGCGCCGTTCCTCCGACCAGCTGCGCATGGTCAATGCCGCCACCAGAAAAATCAGCAGAATCGGCATCCACTGAAACAGGGGTTTTACATCGGCGATATTGCGGGCGAAGAATGCTTCCGCCCAGAAAAACACGAACAGGTTGACCGCCAGAAATGCAGCCAGGAATAGCCATGCGGCCGGTGATGCAAAAAAGCTGTTAAACTCCTTGCGGCATACTTCAGCAATAGCGTTCATCAGACACCTCCCTCCGGATCAGCCGGTTTGATCATGGCTTGATAATGACTGTTGTCATCCTGATTTACTTCAGCAAAAACGGCTTCCAGATCACGCACTTCCGCCTGCATGGCATAGAGTTTGTCGCCATGCCGATGCACTGCATCCGCGACATAGGGCGCGATATGGGCCGGCGCAGTCAGCGCGTAGCAATGATGTTCCGAATCCGCACGCGGCTGAACCGAGGCCACGCCTTCAATCTGACCCAGATAGCCTGTCGCCTCCGGATTATCCAGCCGGATCAGCAATGTGTGCCCGGACTGCAACCCATCCAGCGATGAATCGACCACCAGTTTGCCGGCACGCAGAATCAATACCCGCTCACATACAGCCTGCACCTCCTGCAGAATATGGGTGGAAATAATCACCGTCGCCTGCTCGGCCAGTTCCGCAATCAGGCCGCGCATATGGCGAATCTGGGTCGGATCGAGGCCATTGGTGGGCTCATCGAGAATAATAATATCGGGATTGTGCAAAATAGCCTGCGCCACGCCGACGCGCTGGCGATAACCGCGCGACAGGGTCTGAATGGATTGCGTTGCCTTCCCTTTCAGCTCGGTGCGACGAATCGCCGTTGCCACGGCCTGATTGAGTTCACCCGCCTGCACGCCATGTAAGCGCGCCTGATACTGTAAATATTCGATCACATTCATTTCCGGCCAGACCGGACAGTTCTCCGGCAAATAACCGATACGCTGTTGTATGGCGGCCTTGTCATCCCCTGTTTTCCAGCCATCAATGCAGACGCTGCCAAGCGTCGGCTCCAGAAAACCGGTGATCATTTTCATCATAGTGGATTTGCCTGCCCCGTTGTGACCCAGCAAGCCCACCACTGCACCGCGCGCAATACTCACACTCACATCATCTACGGCTTTGAAATCACCGTAGTATCGACTTAAATGATTGATTTCAATCATATAATATCCTCCAAAAAAGATTCAGCTATGATTCGATCCCGATTTACAGAACGTGAAAAAAGAAATTTCAGGCATTGCCCATGAACTGGGTCAGCGTCACTGGCGGATGATCATGGCACGGCCACGCGTGCCAGTAATTCGGCAATCACATCGTCGCTGCTCACCCCGGCCGCTTCAGCTTCAAAGCTGAGCAATACCCGGTGACGCAGCACATCCGGCGCAATGGTCTGCACATCTTCGGGGCCGACATAATCACGTCCGGCCAGCCAGGCATGGGCGCGCGAACAGCGATCCAGTGCAATGGTAGCGCGCGGACTGGCGGCATATTCGATCCAGCGGGCCAGGTCAGGGCTGTATTTCGCCGGCTCCCGCGTCGCCATGACCAGATGCACAATATAATCTTCCAGCGTTTCGGCCATGTGTAGATTCATGGATTCGCTTCTGGCGGCAAATAATTCGGCCTGCGTAAGCTGCTGCGCAATTTCGCCGTCGCCGTGCTCAAACTCCTGGCGCGACAGGCGCAGAATCTGCTTTTCGGTTGCCGTATCGGGATAATCGATACGCACATGCATCAGGAATCGATCCAGCTGCGCTTCGGGCAAGGGATAGGTGCCCTCCTGCTCAATCGGATTCTGCGTGGCCATGACCAGAAACAGTTCAGGCAGTTGATGCGATACCTTGCCGACCGTAATCTGGCGCTCGGCCATCGCTTCGAGCAGTGCGGCCTGCACCTTGGCCGGAGCGCGGTTGATTTCGTCGGCCAGAATCAGATTGTGAAACAACGGACCTTGCTGGAAATGAAACGAGCCGTCCTGCGGACGATAGACTTCGGTGCCGGTCAAATCCGAGGGCAACAAGTCCGGCGTGAACTGCACGCGGTGAAAATCGCCTTCGATGCCGCCGGCCAGCACTTTAATGGCCTTCGTCTTGGCCAGTCCCGGCGCGCCTTCCACCAGCAAATGTCCGTCGGCCAGCAGGGCAATCAGCATGCGGTTCACCAGCCCCGCCTGACCAAGAATACGTTGCTGAATCTGATTATTCAGCCGTTGCAATGGATGTGACATGGATGCCTCTCGATTCATGGTGATAAAATATTATTAGTTGATATGCTCAAGTAAATTATCTCGGGTGCGCATTACAGCAGCACTTTATGAATCAAAAGTGAAAAATGGTTAAATCACCGTGTGCAGCGCCGATATATTACAAATCATCGGTGCGGCATGCATGTCAGTATGATTGTTCTTATTGAATGTTCCAGTTGCCACCACCGAGTTGCATCATTTATCAGTCGCAGCGATCACGGAGAACGCAGCCTGATAATGTGGTCGGCGACCCAGCCACAGTCTGGCAAAAAAGAATGAAACCGGTTTCAGCTTAATCAGCACCAGCAACATCGCGATGCTGGAAAGACCCATCACCCACAACGCCCCAGAAAGCCCTTTATCCACCAGCATGGCATAAGTGAAAAAATAAACGCACATCGTTAAAGCAAATACAACACCGATGACCACAGCGATATTTTCCTGCTTCTGCCTGATTGATTCAATAATCACGGATTGATCGTTTTCGGTCATAATAAAACAGCTCCTGATGATGGATTATATTATTCCACAGGCGAACACTACAAGGTCGCTTTCTTTCAGCAAACCCGGGCAAACAGCATCCCCGGATCATCCTTTGCGTCTTTGCGTGGCATCGCTTGCCAAACCCCAAATCAAAAACGTTTCACGCAAAGACGCCAAGAAAACCTGTTTGCTACTTCAACTGTTCCAGGTCACGCACAGCGCCGCGATCCGCGCTGGTGGTCAGAGCGGCGTAGGCTTGCAGGGCTTTGGAGACGACACGGTTGCGATTGACCGGTTGCCATGCCTTTGCCCCCTTTGCCTGCATCGCCGTTCTGCGCTCATGTAGAACATCATCAGAAACCGCTAAATTGATAGAACGATTGGGAATATCTATTTCTATTTTATCCCCATCTTCGATCAGGCCGATCGCCCCGCCTTCAGCGGCTTCCGGTGAAGCATGGCCAATCGACA
>CAZXAI010000086.1:0-6500 GCA_964638265.1 uncultured Zetaproteobacteria bacterium | reverse complement strand
GGCGTAGGTCTTGGTGGAATCGGTGGCGGTACGCCAGGAAGGGGAGGGGTTGCGAAGTAAACGATCACCAACAAATTTGCAAATCATGGGGTGGAAAAAGTCTATGCGTGTTAAGGCCAGTAAGTGACGGAGGCCGTGCAGGTTTCCGATATTTCGATACGGGATACGCGCAGACGGTCATTATCCAGTCTTCGGCTCATGGTTTTATACAGTTCACGGGCGACATTTTCGCTGGATGGATTGATTACATCAAAGGGAGGGATATCGTTCAGGTTGTAGTGGTCCCACGGCTCCAGGGCGGCCTTGAGTTCGTTTTTCATGATTTTGTAGTCGATGCCCAGCCCCAGTTCATCGAGCGCTTCACATTCGACAAATAGCTTCACATGCCAGTTGTGGCCGTGCAGCCGGGCGCAGTCGCCCGGGTAGCCGCGCAGGCTGTGGGCGGCGGAAAAATGGGTGGCAATGGATAATTCAAATCGGGGACTCATTGGCGGGCTCCGGGTAATAATATGGCAGCTGAAACAGTGCGGCCTTCGCCAACCAGGATATTGTAGGTGCGGGCGGCGGAGCGTGAATCCATGCATTCAAAACCGATATGGCGTTCGGCCATATAATCGAGAATATCCGCATCGGGGAATGCAGTCAGGCGACCTGTACCCAGAATCAATACTTCCGGCGCCGGTTCGGTGAGCGGCGTCAGGTGTTCGATGCGGACGTCACGCAAACGCTGCGGTGCCCAGTCTGCTATGATGCTACCCTGATGGATGCATAAGCCGGCTGTATAGCGGTTTTGATTGACTTGCAGATAAGCGTCATCATAAGCGGTAAACAGCAACGTGCCTGCGGCCAGTCGCGGGCTGATATCACCCTTCATGCGTTATGGCTCAGGTGGAGAATCAGGGCCGGGCTTCCATGGCTTTGATTTCATCCTCATCCGCCTTGAAACGACCGGCCAGCGACATCATGACCGGGCTGGCGACATAGATGGATGAATAGGTGCCGACCACAATGCCGGCAATCAGTGCGAAAGCGAAATCGTGAATCACTTCGCCGCCCAGGAAAAACAGGGCAAATACCACCAGCAATGTGGTAAATGAGGTCATCAGGGTGCGCGCCAGCGTCTGGTTGATCGAGCCGTTGACGATGGTGACTTCATGTTCCGGGTGTTTGCGTTTGCGGTTGGCTGCGAAATTTTCACGGATGCGGTCAAAGACCACAATCGTATCGTTCAGCGAATAACCGATCACGGTCAGCAGGGCGGCAATGACCGGCAGATTGAATTCCTTGCCGGTGATGGCAAACAGTCCCAGCACGATGGTGATATCATGCAGCAGGGCGGCATCGGCGCCGAGGGCGAAACGGAACTCGAAGCGGAAAGTGACATAGACAAGAATGGCCAGCATGGAAATCAGCACAGCCATAATACCGGCATGGGTCAGTTCATCACCCACCTGCGGGCCGACATATTCCACCCGGCGCATTTCAACTGCATCCGCCGTGAATTTTTCACTTAAGCCGTCCAGAATTGCGGTGCTGATGGTAGAGGATTTTTCACCCTCTTTATTCTGCACCCGAATCAGGATTTCTTCCGGCGAACCGAATTCCTGAATGACGGCATTGCCAAAGCCCTTCGGAGAAATCGCGCTGCGCACATCGGCAATGGATGGCGCTTTGTCGAATTTGACTTCGACCAGCGTGCCGCCGGTGAAGTCGATGCCGAAGTTCAGACCCTTGACGACCAGCGCGCCCAGTGAAATGAGAATCATCAGGGCGGAAATGGTCAGGGCGATTTTGCGTTTGCCGATAAAATCAATATTGATGTCGGGGCGAATCAGTTGCATATCAGTTACCTTAAATACTTAATTTTTCGATACGGCCGCGCCTGGCCGTGGACGTGGCAATAATGGCGCGGGTGACGGTAATGGCGGTAAACATCGAGGCCAGAATACCGACAGACAGGGTAATGGCGAAACCTTTCACCGGGCCGGAACCGAACTGGAACAGCACGATAGCGGCAATCAGGGTGGTGATATTGGCATCGATAATGGTTGAGAAGGCTTTGTCGTAGCCGCCGTCAATCGCTGCCAGCGGTGTTTTGCCCAGATGTAATTCTTCACGGATGCGTTCAAAAATCAGCACATTGGCATCCACGGCCATGCCGATGGTCAGCACGATGCCGGCAATACCCGGCAGGGTCAGCGTGCCGCCGATGATGCTCATGGCAGCCAGAATCAGCAGCATATTAAAAATCAGCGCCACATTGGCGACCATACCGAACATGCGGTAATACACGCCCATAAAAATCAGCACCAGAATACAACCGACGATAATCGAATTCATGCCCTGATCAATCGAGTCCTGGCCGAGGCTGGGGCCGATGGAGCGCTCTTCGACCACTTTCACCGGCGCGGGCAGGGCGCCGGCGCGCAGGATAATGGCCAGATCATGCGCTTCAGCCGGTGAGAAACCGCCGGTAATCTGAGCCGAGCCGCCGGCAATGCGTTCGCGAATCACCGGCGCTGAATTCACCTTGCCCTCGAGAATAATGGCAAAGCGTTCGCCGACATGGGCAGCGGTCAGTTTATCAAACTTGCGAGCGCCCTTGCTGTTGAATTTCAGGGTAACGGCGTATTCATTGTAACGCGAATCGATGGAGACGCGCGCATCGGCGATTTCCGTGCCGGAGAGCAGGGTGCGTTTCTTCAGCAGATAGGGCTGACGGTAGCTCTTGCCGTTGCGCGTTTGTTCCGGGCCGTACATGATAATATCACCGGCCGGCAGACTGCCGGACAGGGCTTTATCGAGATCGCCCTTCTCATCCACCAGCTTGAATTCGAGCTGAGCGGTGCGGCCAATCAATTGTTTGGCGTGGGCGGTATCTTCATAACCGGGGATTTGCACCAGAATGCGGTGTTTGCCCTGTTTGATGATGACCGGCTCGGTGGTGCCGAGTGCGTCAATACGACCGCGAATGACTTCGATAGCCTGATCGACGGCAAACTTGCGCGTTTCATCCGCCACGCTGTCTTTCAGGGTCAGGGTGAATGTATTACCAGCAGGTGAGGAAATGGCATAGTTGTCGAAGGTTTTATCAAGCAGCGATTCGGCGGCGCTGAGGTCGGTGCTCTTTTTGATGGTGATCATCAGTTTGTTGCCATCGACAGCCAGTTTGCGATAACGGATTTTCGCCTTGCGCAAGGTCTGGCGAGCCGTATCGATATCTTCTTCCACACTGTGGGATACGGCTTTATCCACATCGACATCGAGCACCAGATGAATGCCGCCCTTCAGATCCAGGCCGAGGCTCATCGGCTTGCTCAACGAAGCCGGCCACCAGGAGGGCACGGAGGTGACATTGGGCAGCGAAGCCATGATCGAAACAGCCAGTACAGCCAAAATCATCCAGATTTTCCAGCGGGGAAAGCTATGCATAGTGTGAATCCTTAAACGTATTTGTGGTTATTGGGTGCGCTTGGCAGTGTTAATCGGATAGTCCGATAATGGTATCGCGTTTGAGCTTGATGCGAACGCCATCGGCAATTTCTACTTTCAGCGTATCATCTTTCACATCAATGACTTTGGCGTATAAGCCACCGCCGGTAATAATCTGGTCACCTTTTTTCAACTGTTCGACCAGATTGCGGTGTTCCTTGAGCTTTTTCTGTTGCGGGCGAATGAGCAGGAAATAGAAAATGACCATAATCAATACCAGCGGTATCAGCGAGGCGAAACCGCCGCTGCCGCCACCTGCGGGTGCTGCTTCGGCATAGGCCGGCGTAATCACAGCCATCGCAGCTGCAACAGATGCGGTGATAGAATAATAATGTGTTTTCATGATGGGTAATGCTCCTGATATGTCCGGATAAATTGAAAGGCGGCGATTATGCCTGTCTGCGGTAGCGTTGTAAAAACCTGTCTCGAAATTCGGGCCAGTTCCCTTGTTCAAGCGCATGTCTGGCCCGGCGCATAAGTTCGCAATAATAGTGCAGATTGTGCAGGGTATTTAACCTCGAGCTGAGGATTTCTTTGGCCATATACAAATGCCGCAGGTAGGCGCGGGAAAAGTTCTGGCAGGCGTAACAGCTGCAATCCTGCATAACCGGCTGTTCATCATCGAAGTGCTTGAGGTTCTTGATATTGATTTTACCATCGTCGGTGAACAGGGTGCCATTGCGGGCGTTGCGGCTGGGCATGACGCAATCGAACATATCAATGCCGCGATCGATGCCCTCGATCAAATCATCCGGCGTGCCGACGCCCATGACATAATGCGGTTTATCCGCCGGCAGATGTGGTGCCAGCGCATCGAGCATGGCCATCATCTCCTCTTTCGGTTCACCGACCGACAGCCCGCCGATGGCAATGCCCTCGAAATCCATGCCGGCCACGGTATTCAGGCTTTCCAGCCGCAATGCCGGATACATGCCGCCCTGCACGATGCCGAACAGCGCTTGCTGATCATTGACCGGCAGCGCCTCGCGGCATGCCGCCGCCCAGCGCATGGACATCTGCATCGAATCGTTGGCTTCCTGCTCGCTGGCCGGGTAGGGGGTGCATTCATCGAAGGCCATCACGATATCGCTGCCGAGCTGGCGTTGAATCGCCATGCTCTCTTTCGGGCCGAGAAATACTTCTGCGCCATCGATATGGGAGCGGAAGCGCACGCCATGCGCCTCGATCTTGCGCAATTCCCCCAGCGACCATACCTGAAAACCGCCGGAGTCGGTCAAAATCGGTCGATTCCAGGCCATGAAACGGTGCAATCCGCCCATTTTTTCAATCAGATCCGCGCCGGGGCGCAGCATTAAATGATAGGTATTGCCGAGGATAATGCTGGCCTCGATATCGTCGGTCAGATCAGCCGGCGTCAGGCTTTTGACCGTCGCCTGGGTGCCGACCGGCATAAATACCGGCGTTTCCACCGTGCCGTGGGGCAGTTGCATGCGCCCGCGCCGGGCGAAGCCTGTTTCGTCTGTTGCAACTATTTCAAAGGATAATGCTGACATGGCGGCGCAGCCTGACGGGGGGGCGGGGTCACATCAAGCGTAAAGCCATGCCAGTGCCCGGAGGGACGCTGAATGGATCCAGACGCTGATGGAAAATGCACGGGTGGCTGTTTTTGCGCTTCATGCAGGTTAGCTTGCAGCTATGCGTATATTAATCGCTCCCGACGCCTTCAAGGGCTCGCTGACATCGGCAGAGGCTGCCGAAGCCATGGCGGCAGGGATTGCTTCGGCCATGCCCGATGCTGAAATTATCACCATGCCGCTGGCCGATGGCGGCGAGGGCACGCTGGATGTGTTGCAAGCCCATTGCGCCGGCGTGGTGCAATATGGCAGTCTTTATTTCGATGACAATGGTGCCTCCTGCGTTTTGATCGAATCGGCCCGCCTGGTCGGCTGGGGTTTGCCGGAAATGCAGGTCGATGTGTTTGAGCGCGGCAGTGAGGCGTTGGGGGCGGCCGTATTGGCGGCGCTGGATGCAGGGGTACGGGATATTCGCATTGCCCTGGGCGGCAGTGCCACGGTGGATGGCGGACTGGGATTGCTGGCTGCGCTTGGTTGTCGTGTGCTGAATGATTCGGGCGCACCAGTCTCGCCCGATTTGAACGGCATGATGCAGGCGGCGCAGCTGGATGCGGATGGTATGGATCCGCGTTTGCAGGGCGTTCGAATGACCATGCTTTGTGATGTGCAAAATCCCCTGTGCGGCAATCAGGGTGCTGTTTATCTTTATGGCGGGCAGAAGGGGATTGCGGAGCATAAACGGGCGGCTGTTGACGCGGCCATGCGGCAATGGGCTTGTATATGTGAGCAGGTATTCGGGGTGTCGGTGATGCAACAAGCCGGCGCAGGCGCTGCCGGCGGGCTCGGCTTTGCCTTGCGATTACTGGGTGCGCAGGCTGTTTCGGGCGCTGAATATGTGATGGCTGCCTGCGGTTTTGAGCAGATGCTGAAAACGGTGGATTGGGTGGTGAGCGGCGAGGGGAAAAGCGACGCCCAGACCCTGCATGGCAAGTTGCCCCTCATTGTGGCCGCCAAAGCCCGAGAGCAGGCTGTGAAAACAGCGCTGATTTCTGGCGTTGTCGAGCCGGCGGCAGTGATGAATACGGTGTTTGATGCAGTCCGTTGCTCCTGCCCTGTCGGGGTTTCCGTGCATCAGGCGATGTGCAGGGCTCGGCCATTGCTGCAACAGGCGGCGGCTGAGTGGGCGGCTTGGCTGCAGCGATAGTAATTAACGGATTGGCGTAACACTTGCTTGAGTGCTGCCAGTCCATTTTTGGCATGGCGGCTGGCTAAATCCAGACGCGGATTATCACAACAGGCCGGATTATCACTGCTTGCTATTGTGTCTGGCGATCACTGAACTTGACATTATCTCTTTTGATAAGGTAAGTTGCAGTGTTTTGTGGCAGTGGTGCTTAATGCGTATGGATGAATGCTGTCGCAGGGTGGAAAAGCCAACAGGCGCGTTGTTTGTTTCATGTTAACGCGCATGGA